>JAHRVJ010000105.1 GCA_019090765.1 Ilumatobacteraceae bacterium | reverse complement strand
GTGCCGGGCGGCATATCGATGAGGAGGTAATCGAGGTCTCCCCAGTGGACATCGCGGAGGAACTGCTCGACGGCTTTGGTGAGCATCAGGCCGCGCCACATCAGGGCGGTGTCCTCTTCGACGAGGAAGCCGGTGGAGACGACCTTGAGTACACCGCTACCCACCACACGCTCGTTGGGAATGATCTTGGGGCGGTCCGAGCCCGAGATTGGTTGAGCCTCCATCCGGTCGGTGATGCCGAGCAGGCGGGGAATGGAGAACCCCCAGATGTCGGCGTCGAGAACTCCGACCGTATGTCCTTTCGCCGCGATCGCCGTGGCGAGGCTGACAGTGACCGAGCTCTTTCCGACCCCTCCCTTACCGCTCGCAATCGCAAGAACTTGGCATGACGATGGGACTTCAGTGTCGGGTGCGGTGCTCCGAGCGTTCCACCTGGCCTTCGTCATTACCTCACTGCGTTCGTCGGCGTTCATTTCACCCCAGGTGATCTTGATGCCCGTTACACCAGGGTGGAGATTGACGCGAGTTTCGATCTCTTTCTTGATTTCGGCGCGCAGCGGGCAGCCTTTGATGGTGAGCTTGATCTCGATGGTGACAACGCCGGATTTGGTGACTTCGACGGAGGGGACCATGCCGAGCGCGACAATGTTGTCCCCGAGTTCTGGGTCGATCACTGATTCGAGGACCCCGAACACTTCCTTAACCGTTGGCGGAGGTGCAGGCGGAGCTTTGGCCATCGCGTGATTTTACCGGTGATCTCCGTGTAATCTCCAGAGATGGATCGCGATGCGCCGATCGGGGGGCCGGTCGAGCTGGATGTGCTCAAGGTGCTCGGCGATAACACGCGCTACGCGATCTACCTTGAACTAGCGCGGTCACCGCGTCCGCTGGCCACAGCGGATATCGCGGCCACTCTCGACTTGCATGCCAACACGGTTCGTCCGCACTTAGATCGGATGCGCGAGATTGGGCTTGTTGACGTTCAAGTTGGCGGCCGCGGCGACGTTGGCCGCCCCCAGCATCGCTACTCGATCTCCCCTGATGCTCCGGCACTTGGTTTAGAGCCGCCGACAATACCGATGCTCGCACGGATGGTGCTCGACTTGGCGGCACGCCTTAGCGCTAACGCCGACGACGCTGAGGCCGTGGGTCGGTCTGAGGGAGTACGTCGCGCGGCACCGTTAGAACAAGCTCCCTCCACGCTGGAGGCGCTCGTGTACGACCTCGAACGGCTGGGGTTTGATCCGCTGGTGTCCAACGAGTCTGCTGATCCCGAAGCAGCGGTAGTCGCTTTCACTAATTGTCCATTCGCTGATATGGCCGATCAGCATCCCGGTCTCGTTTGCGGTCTACACCGCGGGCTGATCGCCGGTTTCGTTGCCGAGATGGGTGATGCCGAGGTCAACGAGTTCTGCACGCTCAGCAGTCGTACACCGTGTCGGGTCACCGTTTCATCCCGATAATCTGACATACACGAACCAGGAGGTTCCAACCCATGATCACCCTCACCGACTCAGCCACCGTTAAGGTCCGCCAGCTTCTCACTGCCGAGGATGCCGAAGAACTCGCCCTGCGAGTTGCCGTACGCCCCGGCGGGTGTAGCGGATTCTCCTATGAGATGTTCTTTGACGGCGACATTGCCGGCGACGACATGCAATCGGCATACGGCGATGATGGTGCAGTCAAGGTGGTTGTCGACCCGGCCTCGGCTCAGCTGCTTGAAGGCGCGACTCTCGATTACAAAGACGGTCTCGAAGACTCGGGATTCGCGATAACTAACCCGAACGCGACCCGCACCTGTGGGTGTGGCGAAAGCTTCTCCTGAGTTTCGCGCTGCTTAACCCGCAGCGCTGGTAAGTACTTCGACGAGTTCGGTCTTGTCCCACACACCGTCGAGCCGCTCGACAACGATGCCATCAGCATCGGTGATGAATAATGCTGGCTCATAGGTTAGACCCGCAGCCTCAACGGCTGGAGCTGGCGTGGTGGCCGTATCGTCGGTGAATACCTCGGCATGGACAAAGGTGAACGTGTCACCGAACTGGTCTTGCACGTCGATCATTGACTCGAGCGCCGGAGCGCAGCTACCGGTTTGGCAAAACGCGGGGGTCCCGATGAGGTACACGACTGGCTTGTCGCCGGCCAACGCCTCGGAGAGGCTGATGTCGTGAAACGGGCACGGCTCGGGTTCGCGGGTACAGAGCGGATCGACTCCGCTGGGGTTCGCCGTGGTGGGCGTATCGAACGCTGGCATTGCCTCACCAGGTATTGGAACTGTTACCAGCTCGGGGGTGGTGATCTCGAAGGCGGAACCGTCGACGGGGCCTCCCTCGACGTTGAGGAAATAGAATCCGACTTCGTCGATTTCTGGACGGAACGCGTAGTAAGGGCCTGGTTCAACATCGCGGCGGATTGCCGAGATCGGCCCGCCGACTGGGGTCCCCTCAAGGGTTGTGACCTGAGCAACCAAGGTTTCCGGCCCGTCTTGGATGAGTACTGCCGCGCCGGTCGAGAGGCTGATTGGTAGGCGGATAGAGCCCGGAACGTTGACATTCTGCGGTGATCTTTGGACCAACGTGAAGAGTTGCTCGTCGGCGTCGGCGAGATCGGGTGACGAGCCAGCCGACACGCTGGCGGAGCTTTCAGACGGTGTGTCAGACCCGCACGCGGCGAGGGCCCCGGTGGCCACGGCCCCGAGGATGAAGCCTCGACGCGAAACTGAACCGGATAGTTGCTGAAGTTTGGGGGGCATTGTGATTTCTCGGATTCGTTTGTTGAGTTGGCGTTACTCGCTGCACGTGCCAACGTATGTGCGCGATGAATGCGAATGCAGATGAGCAACCGCTTCCAGGATACGTCGCTGTGACCCCCAAGGGTCCGCGGGCGAGCACAGTAGTTGCGTTCGAATTGAATGGCGAAAGCGTTGAAGTCCCCGATGAGGGATTGTCTCTCCTGGAGCTGCTCAGAGACGGTTTGGGGACGAGTTCGGTCAAAGACGGTTGCAGCCCGCAAGGGCAATGCGGATGTTGCACGGTGTGGGTGGATGGCAAGGCGCGGGTGGCCTGCGTGACCCCCGCCAAGCGTGTTCAAGGCCGTTGCGTGACGACGTTGGAAGGACTCGCTGATGCCGATTCGTGGGCGGATGCTTTCGTCGCTGCTGGTGCAACCCAATGTGGGTTCTGCACACCCGGAATCATTATGCGGTTGGCTGCTTTGGCACCTGCTGCCCAGCACGATCAGGCCGCGGTCGAGAAGGCGCTGGTTGCTCACCTCTGTCGCTGCACCGGGTGGCAGTCGGTGGTGGAGGCCACGGTTGGTCGCCAAGAAATCTCGACCATCGCTGTTACCGAACGTGATGCTGAGCTCGCGAGCCGCCGCGCCGCATTGGAAGGCGGCACACCTCAAGCTGTAGCCCGCGAGGCGGCACTCGGGCTAGGCGGATTCTCCGAAGACTCTGCGCCCGGTGAATCGATAGTGGCGCTCCTTGATCGCGGCGGCGAGTGGGTTGTTGGTGATTCGCTGCGCGAGGCGCGCGAAGCTGCTGGCAAGGTTCCTGGACGACGAAGTACAGCGCCGACTGCGTGGCCGCTTGCCTGTCCGAGCGGCGACTGGGCACGGACCTTGCAGACGACCTGGGTTGAACCTGCCTATCTCGAACCCGATGCCTCGTGGTGCCTCCCTGATGCCGAACCCTCGTCACCGAACGGAAATGGTGGAGCGTTCGGTGGCAAACGGAACTCAGATGTCGCCGAAGCTGCCCGGCGACTGGCCAATGAGCATGCACGGCCGGTGCGGGCACTATTGACGCGAGAAGACGTCGTGCGGATCGCTCCGAAGCGTCCGCCGGTGGCGGGTGGTGTGGGCAGCAACGGAACAGGGAGACTGCATCTCGCGCGCCCCGCCACGCCGTCGGAAGAAGATCAGTTGCGGCGCGACATCTCCGTGGTGGCACCAGACCTGGAGGTCGAGTTTGCTGACGCCATAGGGCCACCGGTTTCAGCTGACATACGTGGGGCTGGCTGGGTTGAGGCGGCAGTCTTGATGAGTAGCTTGCGTGACGGCCCAGATCGGGTGACTTCTCCGGAGGGAGCGGTAGCCACCGCCGCGATCGATTCTTCTTCGGGCACAGTGTTGGTGACGGTGCGCTGCGGGGCTGTGCTCGACGAAGTCGTGTTGCGTTCCTATTGCGTGGGTGCTGCACATATGGCTCTGGGGTGGGTGGAGTCAGAGAGCCTTGCCCTCGATGACGACGGAATTCCGGTCGACCTCACGATCCGCTCGTTCGGAGTTCTGCGGGCCGTCGACACTCCGCGCATCGAAGTGACCATCGAACCCGACGACGCTGACCCGATCAATGGCAGCGATGCAGTGTTCGCGGCTGTGGCCGCTGCTGCTTGGCGGGCCAAGGGGTTCCCGACCCGCTGGCCCACTGGCTGAGCGGTGAGGGGTGACTCAGCTAGCGTGCCGCGCATGAGTAAGCCACTTGGTCCTTATCAGCCTGTTGTTCGCGCAGGAGATTTCATCATCGTGTCTGGCCAAGGCGGCATGGCCGATGGGGAAGTTGTCTCTGGGGGAGTCGCCGCGGAAACCAAACAGACCATGAAGAACGTTGCGACCCAACTAGCGTCGGTGGGCGCGGACCTAAGTGACGTTGTCAAGACCACTTGCTTTCTCACTGATATGGAGAACTTCGCGGCGTTCAACGAGGAGTATGCAGCCGCGTTCGGCAGCCATCGCCCAGCGCGATCAACGGTCGCGGTGGCCGGGCTTCCTGCGGGATTTCTTGTTGAGGTCGAGGCCTGGGCCTACAAGCCGCAGTGACCGATCGCTGCTCGTGGGCGTTGGGCGGTGGTCCGAGTATCGGCACGGCTTATCTCAACTACCACGACGAAGTTTGGGGTGTGCCACAGCGCGACGGCCGAACGTTGTTCGAGTTTCTGATTTTGGAAGGAGCTCAAGCTGGCCTGTCGTGGTCGACCATTCTTCGCAAGGTCGATGGCTATCGGAACGCGTTTGCCGGCTTCGACCCGCAGGCGGTTGCGCGCTTTGGCGATGCCGACGTTGAACGATGTATGGCAGATTCTGGAATCGTCCGTAATCGCGCCAAGATCAACGCCGCGATCGGTAACGCTCACGCGTGGCTTGAACTGGACGATCCGGTCGGCTTCCTGTGGAGCTTCACCGATGGTGTGACGATCCAGAATCAGTGGACGCAGATGGAGCAAGTGCCAGCTGAGACCGTTATTTCGAGCACGATGAGTAAGGAACTCAAGCGAC
>JAHRVJ010000104.1 GCA_019090765.1 Ilumatobacteraceae bacterium | reverse complement strand
GTGCACTTGCCCAGAGTCGGGCTCTCGATAGCCGAAGCAATAACGCTGGTTCCGGGAAGGTCGCCGAGGCCGATGGTTAGGCCCAAACAGTCGGTGAACTGATCAACCTGGTGTCCCGTCCATCCTGTGCCGTAGTCCACACGCGGCAGGCTGCCGTTGCGCAGAGCGACCAAGAGTTGGTCCACGATCAGCCGGTCGGGGATCAGGTCAACCAACACCAGCAGTAGTAGACCAATCAGCGGGACGACAATCAGGAGGCTTACAGCCATAGCTCGGGGGAACCGAATGCCGCGTTGGCTAAGTGAGTACCTCATGACTCCCGAGCGCTACAGGGCGTCGTCGAGCCCAGCGCGTGGGCCCACCGCGCCGATCGCCTCGAAATAGGCAAGGTGCGCATCTACGACGTTGACGGCATCAACGTCGTCCAACAGATCAATATCGTTACGTTCCGCTTCACCGATGAGGTAAGCAACCAGGGTGTCCTCAGTGATCACAACGGGTTCGTCAATCGACTGCGGCTGATCGACGACATCGTCGGGTTGTAGGCCCTGAGTGTGAAGCCACTGCATATGGAATAGCAGCAGCTGCTCAACCTCCTCAGGGGTGAGCCGGGCTTGGCTCTCCTCAGGGAGACGATCGCAGACAAAGTCGATCGCCTCGTCGGGCATGTACACCACCCGCGGAGCTACTGCGTCAAGGCGGTGGGCCTCGCGGCCAACTGCAACCGCAGCGACGACGAATACAGCCACGGCGGCGACCACCGCGAAAACGATTGTGATGCCGTCCATCCGCCCAGCATACGAAGCTCTGCCCAAACGCGAAAGGGCGGCGCCCCACCCCGCCGGTGGAACGCCGCCCAAGCGACTCTGATTGCTAGTTACTCAGATGCCGATGCGCTGAGCGAGCTGTTCGCGATGGTAGGTCGGGTCGCCGAACAGCAGCTCGGAGCTCTTGGCACGCTTGAAGTAAAGGTGCGCCGGGTGCTCCCAGGTGAAGCCGATACCGCCGTGGATCTGAATGTTCTCAGCCGCCGAATGGAAGTACGCCTCAGAGCAGTAGGCCTTGGCGAGCGACGCGGTCGAGGCGAGCTCGTCGTTCATCTCGCTGGCACACCACATGCCGTAATAGGCAGCAGACTTTGCCGACTCGACCTCGAGCAGCATGTCGGCGCACTTGTGCTTGATGGCCTGGAACGAACCAATTGGGCGGCCGAACTGAACGCGGACCTTGGCGTACTCGACGGCCATGTCGAGCACCATCTGCGCTCCCCCGACCTGCTCGGCGGCGAGGCCGATGGCGACAAGGTCAAGCGTGGCCGAGAGGATGTCCCAACCCTTGCCGTCGGCGCCGATCAGGGTTGCTGGAGTGTTCGAGAACTCAAGCTTGGCCTGCTTGCGGGTTTGGTCCATGGTCGACAGCGCAGTGCGGGTGAGGCCTGATGCGTCGCCTTCGACGGCGAACAAGCTTGTGCCAGCGCTGGTCTTCGCGGCGACGATGATCAGGTTGGCAATGCTGCCGTCGATCACGAACGACTTCGTGCCTGAGATCGTGTAGCTGTCGCCGGAGGCAGTTGCGGTGGCTTCGATGCCCGACTCGTCCCACTTTCCGTTGGGCTCGGTGAAGGCAACCGTGGCAATGGTCTCGCCCGAGGCGATACCCGGGAGGTACGCCTTCTTGGCAGCTTCGTCGTCGGACAGGATGAGAGTGTTGGCGGCGAGCACAACGCTTGAGAAGAACGGTGCGCACAGCAATGAGCGACCCATCTCCTCGAGCACGATGCCCAGCTCGACATAGCCGAAGCCGGAGCCACCGTACTCTTCAGGGATATGTAGACCCTGAAGACCCATCTGCTCAGCCATCTGCGTCCAGACCGCCTTGTCGTAACCGTCGTCGGTCTCCATCTGTTCGCGAACGGCTTCCTCTGAGCTCTTGGCTTCGAGGAACGCACGCACTGTCTTGCGGAGTTCTTCCTGTTCATCTGTGAAGGCAAAGTTCATGAGGACAATGATGACGACTTGCGCCGACCGATGCAAATCTGCTTGTGTACACATGTGGACACCCAAATCGAAACAGAACGGCTTGCACGAACACTCGGCGTTCGCGAGTTGCGCAGCGAGTTGGCTTCGGTCGTGCGCAGCGCGGCGGCAGGCGAACGAACCATCGTCACCTCCGGCGGGCATCCGGTCGCGCAGGTCGGACCGCTCGACGCGGACGCGCCCGACCTCGCCCGACTGATCAGCGCCGGATCTGTGATTCCGCCGCGCCGCACATCTGAGTGGCGGCCGCCGGCTCCGGTCACGGTGTGGGCCGGCGTCCGCATCGATCAGGTCCTCCGTGAGCTGCGCGGCTGACATGGCCCCCTCCTCCCCCAACCTCGATCGTTTGTGTGTGGTTTTTTGCCGCCTGGCGGGCAAAAAACCACACACAAACGAAGAACTCGGATGTTGGCGATGACAGTTGTGCTCGATACCAGCGCATTGCTGGCAGTGGCCACCGACAGCCCGCTGCGCGACACCGTCCTCGCGGCGTTGGATACCGACCCCGTGTGGGCCACCTCTGCGATGGCCCTCACCGAAGCACTCCCCGCGATCGACCGGCTGAGCGATGAAGACGACGTGCGCTCCGATCTCGAAGATGCGATACGGCTGGTGTGGGACCACCTACACATCGTTCCAGTCGACCAGCGCTGCCTCGACCGAGCTGCTGGACTCGCCCGTTCCCAGCCGGTGCGGCTGAGTGACGCGATCCAGTTCGCGGCCGCGGAACGATTTCCCGGTCCGGTCCAGTTCGTCACCTTCGACCCGACTCAGATCACAGTCGCCCTGGGTCTCGGCTTCGAGGTCGTGTCGAGCTAGGTCAGCAACTCAGCGTTCCGCGTTCAGTTCTCAGCGGATTCCGGTGCGCCGACACCGATGTCCACGCCAAAGAATGTGCGCTCGTTAAAGTGGCTCGCCGTGGAACGAACCAAAGAAAAAACAACTGGCTGCCTTTCCGTTGTGATGCCGTGTTACAACGAAGAAGCGACCGTCAGGGAGATTCTCGATCGAGTCTTTGACTCGCCGCTGGTCGGTGAGGTCATCGCCGTCGATGACGCCTCGAACGACGCCACCCTAGAAATCCTCCAGGCCTATGAAGACCCGCGGCTACGCGTTCTCTCGCAGCCAACCAACGCCGGCAAAGGGGCTGCCCTCCGGCGTGGTTTTGCCGAGGTCAGCCTCGAATACGTCATCATCCAAGACGCCGACCTCGAATATGACCCCGCTGAATACGACCGCGTCCTCGGGCCGCTCCTAAAGGGTGTGGCCGACGTCGTATACGGATCACGCTTCAGCGGTGGTGATGCGCAGCGCATCCTTTACTTCTGGCACACACTCGGAAACCGGGCATTGACCTTGGCTTCGAATATGGCGACCAATCTCAACTTGAGCGATATGGAAACTTGCTACAAGGCGTTTAGTCGCGAGATCCTGGCCCAGATCGAAGTGGAGGAAGATCGATTCGGATTCGAACCCGAAATCACCGCAAAGGTCGCCGCTCTCGGTTGCCGCGTGTATGAAGTGGGCATCAGCTATCACGGCCGTACCTACGACGAAGGCAAGAAGATCGGGTGGCGCGATGGCGTCCAGGCCATCTTCTGCATCGCGGCATACTCCCCCATTGGGCGCCGCTTTCGACTGTCTCGCCTCAGCCCTACAGTCGGCCAGCTGACAAGCCCATAACAAACGCTATCTAGTGCAGTGGCTTGCGGGCCGCAAGGAACACGGATTGGCCAAACGGAGGCCTCACCCAGCGCTCGATACCTCGAACGATCGGCACGATGAACCGATCGAAAATGCCCACAGTGACCGGCGAAGTCGGTTCGATCGACAGCAGCCTCACCATCAACAGCCAGCTGAACCAGCCCGGAGCGTTCACGTAACCCGACTTGACCACGGTGAACCCCGCACGCTCAACCAGATCCTCGAGCCCCCGCCGGTTGTAGCGGCGTTCGTGCCCCAGCTTGGTATCGAAGTCGCTGTAGAGCAGCTGAAATGCCGGAACCCACAGCACCAGGTGACCCCCAGGCTGAAGCCGATCCCAAACAGATTTGAGGGCGCCGAAGTCGTCGGCGATGTGTTCGAGCACATTGATCATCACTGCTGAACCGAACGAATCGTCGAGGTCAACGTCGTCGACGATGCCGTTAACAACCGTGACTCGATCGTCGTCTTTGAACCGCTCGCTGAGCAACCCCGCGGCATAGTCGCCAGGCTCGACCGCCGTGGCATCAGCAAGCTCGACGAACACTTCGGTGAAGGTGCCGTGCCCAGCACCGACTTCGAGGAGCGGCCCTTCGAGGTATGGCTGCGCGAGGTCGGCTATCCAGTTGCGGTAATTGAGTGCGTCGTCGAGTGAATCGAGAGTGGTCGCGAGTGCTGCGTCGACCTGCTCACTGTTCCACTCATCACCCGCGGAACTCCTCAGCAGGGTTGGGTCGGGTTCTGTAGTCACCGGTCGCAGGCTAATGACTGACCAGACCGTGACGTGGAACCAGATCGCTGTCAGAATGTGGCGATGGAGACACCTGGCACCCTGCACTGGTCAAATGCCGACGTTGAGGTTCATAAGGTGGTGGTGGGCCCTGTCGATAACAACGTGTTCATCGTGCGCTGCTGCGCGACCGGCGAAGCAATCCTGCTTGACGCAGCCAACGAGCACGAACAGCTGCTTGAACTATGTCAGGCACTCGGCGTTAAGCGGGTGCTCGAGACTCACGGCCACTGGGACCACATCCAGGCAATTCCTCAGATGCGCGAAGCGGGCTATGAGGTCGCGGTCACGGCCGCGGACGCTCCGATGCTCGCCGATGTTGGCTACGACGTGCTCATCGACGACGCCGAGGTGATCGAGGTCGGCCGCCTGCGCCTTCATGCGATCCACAATCCCGGTCACACGATGGGCT
>JAHRVJ010000103.1 GCA_019090765.1 Ilumatobacteraceae bacterium | reverse complement strand
TGGGCGGTCGTTCACAAAGATCTCGGCACAGGAGATTGGATCGCCAATCTAGGGATCACCCTGTTTGCGCTTCCGCTCGTGATTCTCGGCACGCCTGGCGGGCGGCTCGCGCAGACCTTCGGGCCCTTCCGGCTTGGTGTCCTCGGAATATTGGGTGGCGCGACATTCATGTTCCTATATGGATTGATGCCAACTGGCGGCTTGATCTTCGCCGTCGCCATGGTCCACGCGATCAGCGACGGGCTAACCGTTGCAAGTTCAGGCGTCGCGGTCGGAATGGTTGTCCCAGAAGACCGCCAAGCTGGCGCCCAGGGCATGCTGGGAGCCGCTCAAGCAATCACCGCAGGCTTGATGGCGATTATCACCGCTGCCTTATACGACCAGTACGGACGGACAACGGCCTACACCGTGGCGGCAATCGTGATGCTCGTGATGGTCGCCGCGGCGGCCTGGCTAGGCCGTGAGGTATGGTCGCTGCGACGACCAATCGCGGACTCCGAACCCAAGACTTAGCCAACGGCTAGCTGATCAACGGCCGCTGAACTCAGCCTTGCCCGGGCCATGTTCGAGGAAGCTGGCAACACCGATCTGCGAGTCTTCTGAATGAAACACCTCGACAAACCCATCAAGTTCGAGCTTTAGCCCATCGGCCAGCGACCCTGACAAGCCTTCGTTGATCAGTCGCTTGCAGATCGCTTGTCCCACAACGGCTCCCTTGGCGACCTCCGCAGCCAGCTCAAGTGCACGGACATGCAACTCCGTTGGAGCCACGACCTCATCGGCCAACCCGATGCGTAGTGCCTCGTCTGCCTTGATTTGCCGCCCGGTGATACACATCTCCTTGGCCCGACTGGCCCCAACCGTGCGCGGCAACCGCTGTGTACCGCCACTCCCGGGCACAATACCGAGCAAGATCTCCGGCTGTCCGAAGACGGCCCGCTCAGATGCAATCCGGTAGTCGCAGGCCAGTGCGAGTTCGCAGCCTCCACCGAGCGCGAACCCGCTGACCGCGGCGATCACAAACCGCGGGAAGTCAGCCACTGCATTGAACGCCGAGTGGAATCCGACACCGATCTCGACAGCTTCTTCTGGACCCCCAAATTGCTCGATATCGGCCCCCGCGGCAAACAGCCGGTCACCGCCGGTGATTACCAGCGCACCAGGAAGATCGTCTTTCAGTTCTCCGATCGCGCTCCGAATCTCCGTCAGCAATTCCTGGGAAAAGGCGTTGACCTTTCCGTTGGCAAGTGTGAGCACAGCGACACCGTCGTCGCGTCTATCCAGGGTGAGGAGTTGGTAATCAGCCATGCCGGTCAGTATCGCTCAGCCGAGGTGCAGAGCAAAATCAGGCGTCGACAGAGCCAAGCATTTCATCGGCCGCAGTCCACGGGTCGACGGTCAGCGCAACCACTTCGCTGGTTAGCTCATCCCAGCGCTCGCCGGAACAGATTTCTCGGGCACGTCGCCCTAGGCGCTGCGCCACGATCTCGCGTAACTCGCTACGCATCCTGAATGTCCGCCGCTCGAGAAGCTGGCCCGACGATTCGGCGAACTCACGGTGCTCCACAACTGCCTCCCAAAGCTCGGGCACGCCATCGCCTGTGGTTCCAACAGTCGCAACAATTGGTGGTCTCCAGGCATCTGATGTCAGGTCAGACAAATCGAGCATCTGCATCAGATCGCGGCGAGTCTCCTCAGCTCCCTTTCGGTCAGCCTTGTTGATCACAAACACGTCGGCAATCTCCATCAGCCCTGCCTTATTGGCCTGGATGCTGTCACCCCAACCGGGGTTCACTACGACGATGGTGGTATCAGCCTTGCCGGCGACCTCGACCTCGACCTGACCGACGCCGACGGTTTCAACGAGAATCAACTTCCGACCGATCGCATCGAGGAGACGTACCGCTGCCGGGGCCGCCAAAGACAGCCCCCCGAGATGACCCCTGGTAGCCATCGAGCGAATAAACACTCCCGGGTCGGTGGCGTGCTCCTGCATCCGCACACGGTCGCCCAGTATCGCTCCTCCGGTGAAAGGTGAAGACGGGTCGATCGCCAGCACCGCGACCTCCAGATCGAGCTTGCGCAGGTGCCCAATGAACGAACTTGTCAGTGTGCTCTTGCCGGCACCAGGGGCACCCGTGATTCCAATCGTGTAACCCGTCCCGCTCAGCGGGTAGGCCAAGCGGCCAATCGTGCGTGCATCATCGTCACCGCGTTCGATCAGCGACAAGAGCCGCGCCAAGGCCCCACGGTCATCACCCGCGGCCGCCTCGAACAGTTCCGTCGGTGAACGCCGACTTCGACTCACGCGACCAACCTCATGCCGCTTCTTCGGCGATGTTCACCACTTCGGTGACACCGTCGACGCGATCGCGCATGATCCGCTCGATTCCCGCCTTCAGCGTGACCGTCGATGCCGGGCAGCCCACGCACGCGCCGACGAGTTCAACCGATACCACGCCAGTCTCTTCATTGACATCATGGAGCACGATGTCTCCCCCATCGGCCTGCAGCGCCGGCCGGATGACTTCGATGGTGGTTTCGACCTGTTCACGCATAGCAATGAACATTCAATCACCGGGTGCCGTACGATCGGTAGATGTGACAGCATTGTTCGCCGCACTAGATGCCAGCCCGGCCGGCCTGGCGATGCTCGCCCACCAGGGCGGATGGGACGAAGCGCTATTGATCGGTGGGCCGATCATCGTGATCGCAGGTCTCTTGGTGCTCGCAAAAAGGCGTGTGGACGCAGCAGACCTTGGCGCCCACAGCCCAGACTCGGCTGACTCGGAAGCATCCTCGCAAACATCAGACTGATACTGCCTACGCGAGTGCTTGGGGCAACCTGCCGAATCAGTCGCGACGTTCGATCGCCGCACCCACCGCTGCCAGGCGCCCGACAAGGTCGTCGTATCCCCTGTCGATGTGG
>JAHRVJ010000011.1 GCA_019090765.1 Ilumatobacteraceae bacterium | reverse complement strand
AGTCGGGATCTGTGATCCCCATCAACTCCGGGAGCTTGGCGACTGCGCTGTGCCACCTCTTGTCGCGCAGCACTGCGACCACATCGTCGTACCTGAGCAGTGACACACCCAACGAGTTGCGGCTCAGCCAGCAGCGAGCGGGTCAATCGCTGACGCGTCGAGGGATTCGGCGACAGCAGCATTCGCATACTCGCCGTCGACGGTGTTGAGGCCATTGGCAATCGACGCGTCACGTCGGGCCGCTCCGAGTGCGCCATGAATCGCAACATCAAGCTGGAACGGCAGCGTGGCATTCGTCAGCGCGTAGGTGCTGGTGTGCGGCACGGCCCCGGGCATGTTGCCAACGGCATAGTGGACGACGTCGTGGAGTACAAATGTTGGGTCGCCGTGGGTGGTTTCGCGAGTGGTTGCGATGCATCCTCCCTGGTCAACGGCAACGTCAACGATCACTGAGCGCGGTTGCATTTGTTCGACCAGCTCTTCGGCAACAACCACCGGGGCACGCCCGCCAGCAACCAAGACGGCGCCGATTACGAGATCGGCCTCGCGAACGGCACGTTCGACCGAACCCCGATTCGAAGCGGCTGTGGAGATGCGCCCGCGATGAATCTGATCTACGAAGCGCAGACGATCGAGGTTCTTGTCGATCAGTACGACCTCGGCTTCCATGCCAGCCGCGATCCATGCGGCATTCCAACCGACATTGCCTGCGCCAAGCACGACGACTCGGGCGGGTTTCACACCAGGCGATCCCCCCATCAGCACGCCGCGACCGCCATTGTGGCGCTCAAGGAAGTGCGCCCCCATCTGTGGTGCGAGCCGGCCGGCAACTTCGCTCATTGGTGCGAGCAGAGGCAGCGACCCATCAGACATCTGCACGGTCTCGTAGGCGATCGCGGTTGTCTTTGCCGCGAGCAGCGCCTTGGCCACTTCGGGGTATGCCGCAAGGTGAAGGTAGGTGAACAACGTCAGGTCTTGCCGTAAGAACTCGAACTCCTCAGACTTGGGTTCTTTAACCTTCACGACCATTTGCTGTGCCCAGGCTTCGTCAGCGGTGGGCGCGATGTTGGCTCCTGCGGCGATGTAGTCGGCATCGCTGATTGAGGCTCCCTCACCGGCTCCAGACTCGACAACCACATCGATGCCGTGTCGCTCCAACTCGCGGACACCGTCGGGAGTCATCGCGACTCGATGCTCTGCACTCTTGACTTCGCGTGGGACGCCGACGGTTTTGATAGCTGCCGCATTACTCATCGCGACATCATGCACTATCTGGAGTCTCACCGAAGCGAATCATCTGATCAACGCGGGACCGTCCGTAGCGCACTAGCGTCGGCGATGCGATGAAAAGCAGTGAAGCACCACGAATCCATCTCGGCCCTGAGGCATCGGGAAATTGGTTGGAGGAGGCCGTTGTTGCCGGAGGGGGGCAGCTCGTGGCCCCGGAGGACTGCGAAGCGATCGTATGGGGGGACGCCCGCAAGGTGACGGAACTCAACGAGGTGCTTGGCCGTGCTGGCAATGCCCGCTGGGTGCAGTTGCCCTTTGCTGGAATCGAGAATTTCGTCGAGAACCTTGACCATGATCACATCTGGACCTGCGGCAAAGGTGTTTACGCTGAGCCCGTTGCCGAATTGGCACTGGCATTGGGGATCGCAGGCCTTCGCAGTCTGAACACCTATGCCCGTGCCGACAATTGGACTCGCCCAGCTGGTGTGAATCTACTCAAGGGGAGAGTGACGATTCTTGGTGGGGGAGGGATCACCGAATCGTTGGTGAGGCTCCTACAGCCGTGGAAGTGTCACATCACCGTTGTCCGGAATCGGGTACGAGCGATGGACGGCGTCGATGATGTCTTAGAGGCCGAACGGTTCGCCGACGGATTACCGGGGGCCGACCTCGTGGTGCTGGCTCTTCCGTTGACCGCACACACCGAGGGCATGTTCAGCCATGAAGAATTCGGTCTGATGGAAGAGCATGCCTGGATCGTCAATGTTGCTCGCGGGAAGCACATTGTCACTGACGACCTTGTCGAAGCTCTGCGATCAGGTGCAATCGGTGGAGCTGGCCTCGATGTCACCGACCCTGAACCTCTTCCCGATGAGCATCCCTTGTGGTCGCTTCCGAATTGCATCATTACGCCGCACGTTGGTAACACCCCTGACATGGCGATTCCGCTGTTATCCGCTCGAGTTACCGAAAACGTCCGCCGTTTCGGCGCCGGTGATAATTTGATCGGACTCGTCGACGTCGACGCCGGCTACTAGATCAAGCGATCCAAGAGCATCAGCATGATCAGGCGAGACCCGAAGCGCGAGCGATCAATCGTGGATGCGATCTTCCCGTAACGTTGCAGCCATCGTGTCGACTCGCTCTCACTACGAGGTGCTCGGAGTGCATCCGGAGGCCACCGCCGAGGTGATCCGGGAGGCCTATCGCAATTTGGCCCGCGAGCACCACCCCGATCGGCGGGCGATTGTGCTGGATAGCAGCCATCCGATGACGATGGCAGAGCTCAACGAGGCGTATCGGGTGCTCCGCGATCCGGGTCGTCGCGCCGTCTACGACGCCAGTCTGCGCACTGGATCGGCTGCGCCCCAATCGGCACCTCCCCCTCGGCAGGCTCAAGCTCAGTCACACACCGAAGGGATGAAGGCAACGGCCGCCGAGTACGCGAGCCATCTAGTTGGACGGCCGGGTCCTGCTCGGGTTCCCTGGCGGACCTTGATGTTCTTCGGAACGCTGGCGATCATCGGAGTGATCGTGTTGGCGCAGTTCACCGACTCCGAAGGGCTCAAAGAACCAGATGGCATTCTGCGCGTTGGTGATTGTGTCGAGATCGAGGCCGACAGTGACGCCCACGAGATCTTATGCGTGGGCGATGAGGATGTTGATCTCGTAGTGCGCGCATTTGTGACCTTCGATGCGTCGTGCCCTAACGGAAGCGAAGCTCACCGTGATCGGCTTGGAATGGGCGTTGCCTGCGTCGCTGTCCCCGAATGACTGGGCCGCGACATCAGCGCTAGTGGGGGTCGGACATGCTCTGACCGCTGCTAACTTGTGGTTTCCTCAAGAGGGGCGATTAGCTCAGCCGGAAGAGCGCCACGTTCACACCGTGGAGGTCACAGGATCAAAACCTGTATCGCCCACCCCACAACCCCTGCCCGCAGGGTTTGAATCGTTTGTTATCCCTTGTCGAGACGGGTACCGGAACTTGACAGTGGCCGGTTCATTGCTTGTTCTGTTCCCGTTATTGCACCGTCTACCGCTGTGGGCTACGGTCGGTTCGGCGGGGTTTGGCCCCGCAATGGCTTTGTTGTTGCGGGCAGCATGAAGTGCTTGCAGCGGCCGTAGCTGCAGAATGAACACACATAGTCAATGGGGGAGCAGAAATATGCGCAAGTTGGTCGGCCTAGTGGCCGCGTTCGGGTTGTTAGCGGTCGCTTGTAGTAGCGACGATGACGGAGGCGGTGCAAGTACTGAGGCGCCCACCGAGACCGAGGCACCATCCACAGATGCGCCACCAGCGACTGACGACGCGGCTCCGTCAACTGACGCTCCGCCATCGACCGACGATGCTGCTCCGTCAACTGACGAAGTCCCCAGTGGTGAAATCACAGTTGGCGGCCAGGGGATCGACGACGATCGCATCTTGATTGGCATGAGCATCGACCAGAGTGGAGTAGCCGCACCGATTTCGGTCGACATCATCAAGGCGCTACAAGCTCGCCTGGATGTGGCTAACGACGCTGGTGGTGTCGCCGGCCGCGATATCGAATTGATTGTGCTTGACGATAAAGCCGACCCGACACAGGCGCTGGCCAACTTCCGGCAGCTCTGGGAGCAAGACAAGGTGTTCGCCATATACACCCTCGGTGGAAATGTGCCGCTGGAGTACATCGGGGAGAAGGAAGTGCCCACGTTTACGCTGGCGGGCCCGCCCGAGGTGTACGCATCGACCTATCCGACAATTATCCCACTCGGTTCCCTGCTGCCCACCTGGGCTGCACAGACCGCCTACAGCGTTGTTGAATACGGCGGCGTCGAGCCGAAGACAGTAGCGGTGCTATATGACCCAGAAATGGAAGCGTTGAACCCGTTCATCGAGGAGTACTGGACTGCGCTCGGGGTTGAAGAGGTCATCTTTGATCCGCCGCCGGACGATTGCTCAGCATTGGTGCTGAAGTACAAAGATGCTGGCGTCGATTACTGGGATTTCCAGGACTTTTCTTACATCGGTTGTATGGCCGCTGAAGAGAATCTCGGGTGGAAGCCGCCGATGGGCCAGGGCGGCGCAATCGCCAGCACGCTGGCGATCGTTCGTCTGGTGGGTGAGCCCATGTTCGGCAACATCGGTGGCAGCCCCAACCGTCTCGCTGATGGCCGGCCGACCTTCGATACGCCCAACGAGGCGCACCAGCTATACCTCGATGGCATGGAGAAGTACGCGCCCGAAGTATTCGCCGACGAAGGAGCCCTCAATGGCGGCATGACCATGCTGGCCTGGGTGGCCGGAAACTTTATTGTTGAGGCAACCGAGGGAGCAGGAATCGACAGCGGCGAGGTCAGCCAGGAAACAGTGCTCGAGTGGTCTTGGGCCATTGAAGACTGGGACACCGGCATTGCGGGCGTCATCCACAGCGCCCGCCCCGACTGCAAGACCGGCAACGACCAGACAATCTGGGGCTACTGGCTCGCAGATCCCGACCCCGAGGGTGACTTTGTCCTCGAGCCGTTCGTTCCGGATCTGGTTGACAACAGCTGGCTTGGCGTTGACGAGTGTTATCTGACTGCGCTGGCAGAATCGATCTCAAGCTGACGAGCGAGCGGTAACGCTCCCCGTAAGCTGTTGCGAACCACGGGCCTCGGCCCCCCTGAAAGGAAACTGAAATGAAAAAGCTCCTACTTGTTGTCGTCGCCGCGCTCGGTGGCCTTGCCTTTTGGCGTCGCAATGAATTGCGGGGTGACGCCGAGCGTGCGTCAAACGCAGTAGCCGGGGCAGCGACAGCTGCGCGCAGCAAGATGCCGTCATCAGATGCTGGCACCGAAGACTCGGCCGACGATGCGGCCGAAGAGACGCCGCTCGTGTCAGCCGACGCCGACGCAACCGAGGGCGAAACCTCCGCCTGAAATTCGAACTGATCCGGCCGCAGAGCTCAGCCGCCAAAGCGGCGGGCTCTGCCGGCCGGGCTCAGTTGTTCTCTTCGATGACCTTCTTGAGGAAGATCATCGGCAGGATGATCCCTGCCAGCAGCGTTACCAGCCAGACGATGACCGTGGCAATGACCCACGTGCTGACCCCGTCGATATCTAGACCGTCTGAAATAAGCTTGGTCAGAACTAGAGCAATGAAGGTTGTTATCAGCGAACTGCTGCCCTGAAGCGCTTCAACGTTCTTTAGTGCGACCTTCTCAATCAGTGGCTTGGCGATCATCGATATCGCACTAAAGATGAGCACCGCGATCAGGAAAGCGGTCCCTCCCAAGGACATGTCCTTGAGCAGGAGTGCGGCCAGCACGAGGCCGAGCGCGTTTCCGCCAATCTCGAGCAGCACCTTGATTAGTCCACGGATCATATTCTCCTCATTGTCTTTGTGGTCGACCTACCCCGGTATCGGGGTGTGCCATCATCATGGCCTGCGTATCGCTCGCTGACGTAGTCGGTGCGTGGACGCGGTCAACATTCAGATCTCGCCATCGGGGCGTCGGCGATCGGGAGTCCGCCCGTAGAGCGCCACAAGGCGAGCAACGAAGGTGGCCAGGAAGATCTGTCCGGTGATTGCCTCACCAACTACAAATCTCGACGAGATTGAGTCGGTTGGAAGCT
>JAHRVJ010000102.1 GCA_019090765.1 Ilumatobacteraceae bacterium | reverse complement strand
CAGACACCCGGCGACAACCAATGGTGGGCACGACCACTGTCGATCGTGGCGTTGATTGCCCTTATCGGGTGGGTGATCTTCATGATCGTGTTCATCGGCTACGTCACCGCTGCCAGGCGGAGGCGCGCCCGGGAGCACGAGCTCCGCCGAAATCGGCCGACCAAGCCGCCCCGCCCCGTTTCCGGCTACTGATTTGTGGCATCGTGACGAATGGCTCACGATGCGGATTCGGCAGCTCCTTCTCCACCTAACGGAGTGCCAACACGAGTCGACTTTCATTTCGACGTGATGTGCCCATTCGCCTATCAGACCTCACGCTGGATGCGCGATGTACGCGACCAAACTGGTCTGCAGATCGACTGGAAGTTCTTCAGCCTGGAAGAGATCAATCGCGCCGAGGGCAAGAAGCATCCGTGGGAACGGGATTGGTCCTACGGATGGTCGATGATGCGGATCGGAGCCTTACTACGCCGTTCGAGCATGGACGACCTCGACCGCTGGTATGAGCGGGCGGGACGTGCACTACATGAGGAAGGCCATCGGCCACATGATCCAGACGTCGCCCGCCACCTGCTGACGGAACTCGGTCTCGATTCCAACATTGTGGACGAGGCAATGGCCGATGCTTCGACGCACGACGACGTCAAGGCTGATCATGACCGAGTGGTGGCCGCTGGGGGGTACGGCGTGCCGACACTGTTCTTTCCAGAATTCGTGACCGACTCCGGCAACGTTGAGTGCTTCTTTGGCCCGGTTGTGCTTGACCCACCAGAAGGCGACGCCGCGCTTCGACTCTGGCAGGCGACAACCGCATGGCTCGAGTTTCCTTACCTGTTCGAGCTGCAACGGCCAAAGAACGACCACCATGGTGAAGTGATCGTTGATCGCTTTCGCCCATACCTAGAGGCCCGCGACTGGGTCTCAATCAACCGCGGTAAAACCATCCCCCTCATCCCTAATCAAACGGAGGGGTCTGACCCCTCCGTTTGATTGGGGATGGCTGAACTCTGTGATACCGGCTGGTCATGATGGGGCCATGGCATCAAGTGGTCGGACGAAGGTTGTTCACGTATGTAGCGAATGCGGAGCCTCCCACCCCAAGTGGGCGGGACGATGTGCGGGGTGCGGTGACTGGAACACCTTGGTCGAAGATGTCGAAACATCTGGTTCCAGCACCCAACCAGCCGCTCCAACCAACCGCCCAGGACCACAGCTGATCGCCGATATCGGAACCGATGTAGGGCGGCCGGTCAGCACTTCGATATCCGAACTCGATCGGGTACTCGGAGGGGGATTCGTCGCGGGTTCGGTCACTCTCCTTGGTGGCGAGCCGGGAATTGGCAAGAGCACGCTGCTCCTGCAAGTACTCGCCGCGGCAAGCGGGCCAACGCTCTACGTCACCGCTGAAGAAAGCGCTCAGCAGGTTAAGTTGCGCGCTGAGCGCCTGGGGGCAACACAAAGAGAGCTTTGGCTACACGCAGAGACATCGTTGCCACACATCATCGACGCGATCGAAGAAACCAAACCGCAACTCGTTGTGATCGACTCGATCCAGACGGTCAACGACCCGGCACTCGGTTCCCTCCCCGGCAGCGTGGGTCAGGTCCGCGGCTGCGCCCAACAACTCGTAAATATCGCCAAGGAGCGCAACGTGTCGATCATCCTCGTCGGCCACGTAACCAAAGAGGGAAGTCTCGCCGGTCCTCGCGTCCTCGAGCATGTCGTCGACACTGTCTTGCAGTTTGAGGGCGACCGTCATCATGCCCTCCGGCTGCTACGGGCATCCAAACACCGGTACGGCGCGACGAACGAGCTAGGACTGTTCGAAATGGCAACCGTTGGCCTGGTCGGGGTCCCCGACCCATCATCGATGTTCCTGGCTGATCGACGCACCGGTATACCTGGATCCGCCATCGTGCCGACAATGGAAGGGCAACGGCCAATCGTGGTGGAAGTACAGGCACTCACCAACCCCGGCGTTCCAGGCGTACCTTCGCGCAGGAGTGCTCAGGGTCTCGACGGGGGACGTCTTTCGATGCTGATGGCGGTACTTGGTAGGCGCAGCAACATCACCGTCAGCGACCAAGACGTGTACGCCTCGACCGCCGGTGGAGTCAAACTCAGCGAACCCGGGCTCGACCTCGGTGTTTGCCTCGCCGCGGTGAGTGCAATCCGCAACCAGCCGCTCCCCCCAGACTTGGCGGTATTCGGAGAAATTGGGCTGGGGGGAGAACTCCGCCAAGTTGGCCACGCCTCACGCCGCCTGTCCGAAGCCAGTCGACTCGGCTTCTCCCGCGTCATCGTGCCGACCAATTCGCCCGACGCCGAAGATGACCTGCAGCTGCTCAGATCAGCAACGCTGAGCGAGGCCATCGCAGCCGCCGGCCTCGTTGGCGATGCGTCCGCGACAGGGCTGCGTGTGATCTAGATGGCCATCCAACTAGTCCAGCAACGCCACCGGTCTACGCCGAGCCGCCCGGCGCCTGAGTCGCCTAGGCTCGGCCCCATGAAGTCTCGCTTCGGTGTCGCGAACAAACGAATGCGCGACGCCCTTGCCAAGGTCGCGCCTGGTACACCCCTGCGAGACGGAATCGACCGCATCGTTCGCGCCCAAGCCGGCGCATTGATGGTGCTCTGCGATGACGACGAGGTGCTCGCGATCTGTTCCGGCGGCTTTCTCGTCGATGCTCCCTATAGCCCGCAACGGCTCTCTGAACTCGCCAAGATGGACGGCGCAATCATCATCTCCACAGACGGTGGACGAATCGCGAGGGCCAACGTGCACCTTGTGCCCGACCCCTCGGCACCGACCAGTGAGACTGGCACCCGCCACCGCACCGCAGAGCGGGTGGCCAGATCACTAAACGTGCAGGTGGTTTCGGCCAGCGAGGAGAGGGGGGTCATCAACGTTTATGCAGGTGCCAGTAAGCGCGAGCTCCAAGAAGTCGGCCGACTCCTCGACCGAGCCAACCAGGCCCTCCAAACTCTCGAGCGTTACAAGACGCGACTCGACACCGCCATCACGAAGCTGACCGCGGCAGAGGTCGAAGACATAGCGACGTTGCGCGATGTAATCGCTGCGGTGCAACGCGGCGAGATGGTGCACCGGATTGCCGACGAGATCGAAACCATGATCATCGAGCTCGGGATCGACGCTCGACTGCTACGACTGCAGATTGACGAGATCTACGGTGAAATCGATAATGAACTTGAACTGGTCGTACTCGACTACGTACAGACCAACCGGACCGTGGCCGAATCGCTTGGGGACGTCTCACGCCTTTCTGATGACCAGCTCCGCGATCTTCGAGACGCCGCCCAAGCCTTCTTTCCGGGCCGAGATACAGAAAACCTCGACCAGGAAGCAAGTCCGCGAGGCCTGCGCCTGCTGCACCGCGTTAGCCATCTTCCACACGAAACTGCATCAGTGGTGGCCGACCATTTCGGCGGTCTGGCCAAGCTGCAACGTGCGACCCTTGCCGACCTGATGACAGTTGATGGAGTCGACGAGAAAACCGCCCGGGCGATTCGTGAAACGCTGACTCGCGTTACCGAGTCAACAAT
>JAHRVJ010000101.1 GCA_019090765.1 Ilumatobacteraceae bacterium | reverse complement strand
CCCGGCGGAGTATTTCACTTCTATCGGGAGGTTGAGGGGATCCGCCAGAGTGCGCTCGGGGGCATGTGGAACCCGGTGTACCTCAACTACGGGATTGCGGTCCACGGGGCATTGAATGTTCCGTTGCATCCGGCATCACACGGTTGTATCCGCATTCCGCTGACGATCTCGGAAGAGTTTCAAGACATCGCGTTCCTCGGTGACCAGGTATTTGTATTCGACGGAGTGAAGGAACCCGAGGAATACGGCGAGCAGCCACCTCGCTTCAACTGGCCCGACCCCGACTACGAGTCAACGACCACCACCAGTTCGACAACTACGACCGTCCCCGAATCGACCACGACAGTCGCCCCGGCAACCACCGCCGCTCCGGCCACAACGACGGCCCCGGCTACCACCACAACTACAACGACCGAACCTCCGGCCTCGACCACGACCACAACTACGGTCCCGGCGACCACATCCACGATCCCGTAGCGGGCCGACCGCTTAACTAGGTTGTCGGCAATGCCGACTGAATACAACGAGTTCGCTCTGTTCCACGAGAACATCGAGGAGTTCGACTTGCAGGTCAGCCACCTGCCACCGGTAGAACGGTTTGCGACCACGTTGCAAGGCAGTACGCCCGCGAGTAGCCCAAGCCGCGAGGTAAGCGCGCTGCAGTGGGAAGCAGGCTCACCCGAGCTGGTTTTCGTACACGGTGGAGCACAGAACGCTCACACTTGGGACACTGTGGCACTGGCACTCGGCCGGCCTGCCTTAGCGATCGATCTGCCAGGCCATGGCCATTCCGGCTGGCGAGAAGACGGGGCGTACAGCCCGCTGAGTATGGCCGACGACCTCGCCGAGGTTATTGCTAAGCACGCTCCTGATGCGTTAGCCGTGGTTGGCATGTCGCTTGGCGGACTCACCTCGATGGAACTGGCGGCGCGTCATGCCGACCTTGTTCGTTCGCTCGTGATGGTTGATATCACGCCAGGTGTTAATGCTGACAAGGCGAAGGCGATCATCGACTTTGTTGATGGCCCCCAGTCTTTTGCTGCCTTCGACGACTTACTGGCGCGCACGATGGAGTTCAATCCGACTCGGTCAGAGTCGTCGATGCGGCGCGGCATCTTGCATAACGCTCACCAGCTGGCCGACGGGTCATGGCAGTGGCGCTACGACCGAGGCAGCCACGCCCGCGCCGAACAGGCCGGAGAGTCCCCAGGCAGCGCAGGCGCGGTCAATGACGCTTCGGGTCAGCTCTGGGATGATTTCTCAAGTGTCACCTGCCCGCTGATGCTGGTGCGCGGTTCGCTGTCGCCCGTAGTCGACGACGAAGACGTTGCCGAGGCGTGTCGCCGCCAACCGGACCTAGAAGTGCACCTAGTTGATGGGGCAGGCCACAGCGTGCAAGGCGATCGTCCCGTCGAACTCGCTGCGCTGCTCGAAACCTGGCTAGCCCGCTGACGTCAAGAGTCTCCTCACGTCAGATTTGCCACGTGACCAAGGCGTTTCGAAACGGTGTCGATATAGCCTCAACGGCCGATGAAGACCAGAACCTTGCTGTTGCTTTCAGTGGCGATGGCATTCGCCATCTTGATGGCCGGAGGCATCTTCCTCCTACAGCTGTCGAACGAGAGCTCGACCGTGCAGCCACTTGAACTCGGTGAGTCCACTGGTATCGGCGATGTCACCGTCACCGTTCTCGAGGTCACCAACTCCGTCGCGTTACTCGGAATTGAAATCGAAATTGAGGGTGTCGACGACGCCGACGGGATTGACAACTTCTGGCTGGTCACTGGCGACCGCCGGCTGCCGCCGGTGGCTGCACCCGCTGATGGACGATGCAGCGAGATCACCGTGAGTTCGCAACAATGCCGTCTCGACTTCGATATCAGTGCGGTCGAGACTTCTAGTCGGGTGCTAGTGATGCGGCGTGGCGATCAGCAGCGCAATTGGGTCCTGCCCGAGCGGTGACTCAACGATCGAAATCGGCCGCTACCGTAAACACTGATGAGCGAGCAATTTGACCTAGTTGTGATTGGTGGCGGGCCAGGGGGCTATTCAGCTGCGTTGTATGGCGCCTCTGCCGGAATGAAGGTTGCGCTGGTCGAGAAGGACGCGCTCGGCGGCACCTGCCTTAATCGCGGGTGCATCCCCGCGAAGGCGTTTCTCGAGACGGCTGCGGTTAAGCGCCATGTCGATCACGCGGCAGATTTCGGAATTGATCCCGGCGGCAGCCCCACGATTGATTTTGCTCGTACCCAAGAACGCAAGCAGAGCATTGTCACCCGCCTTGTAGGCGGCATCGCGGCAATGTGTAAGAACCGCAAGGTCGAGGTGTTCAGTGGGGTCGGTTCGCTAGGGGCAAACCGTACAGTCACTGTCGCTCTGGCCGATGGCTCGACCACCGACATTGTGGGCGGAGCAGTTGTGCTCGCGTCTGGTTCTGTGCCGCGGCTGATCCCCGGATTCGAGCGCGGTGGCCCAATCATGACCAGCGACGAGGTGCTCGACCTCGACTACGTCCCGCAACGAGTGGCAGTCATCGGCGGTGGCGCGATCGGCTGCGAGTTTGCCTCAACGTTTGCCGACTTGGGGAGTGAAGTAACGATTCTCGAGGGGCTTCCCAAGATTCTCCCTGGCCTCGATGCAGATGTCGCCAAGGTTGTCCAGAAGTCGTTCAAAAGGAAGAAGATCGCCATCAAGACCGGGGTGATGGTCAACGGCCACACTCCCAACGGCAATGGCGGCACCACCGTGGATTTCGGTGACGCCGAGTCTGTCGAGGTAGATGTCGTTGTGGTGTCGGTGGGTCGTCGCCCGTTCGCCGACCAACTCGGCCTGGAGGGCACTGGCGTAGTCGTCGACGAGCGAGGGTTTGCAGTAGTCGATGAATACTGCCAGACGAACGAGCCGGGGGTCTATGCAATCGGTGACCTCATTGCTACACCGCAACTTGCTCATGTCGGCTACGCCGAAGCGATCTTGGTTGTCAAGCATGTGCTTGGTGAGTCACCGATGCCGGTGAACTACGACCGTGTTCCGTGGGCGATCTACTGCGACCCGGAAGTGGCGTGGGCTGGTCCCAGCGAGGCGCAGGCCAAGGAGGCAGGCATTGACGTTGTCGTCGCCAAGCATTCGTTCAAGTTCAATAGTCGAGCGATGATTTTGGGAACCACCGAGGGGATCGTGAAGATCATTGCCAAGAAAAACGCTGACGGCACTGCCGGCCAGATACTTGGCGTTCACATGGTTGGCCCCTGGGTCACTGAACAACTGAGCGGTGGCTACCTCGCGGTTAACTGGGAAGCCACCGTTGACGAAGTCGCCGAATTCATCCAACCGCACCCGAGCCTCACCGAATTGTTCGGCGAGACCGCGCTGTCCCTAACCGGTCGTAGCTTTAGCGGCTGACCAGTTCACCAGACGCGATCAACTGGCACCACTCGATCACACGCAAGGATCTATCAACATGGCAGATGTCGAACTCCCCCAACTTGGTGAAACCGTCACCGAGGGAACCATCACGCAGTGGTTTAAGAACGTCGGGGATGCAGTAGCGCTCGACGAGCCGTTGTTTGAAGTGTCGACCGACAAGGTCGACACCGAGGTGCCAGCACCGATCGCCGGCGTGCTTCAGGAGATTCGCGTCGAAGAAGGCGACACCGTCGATGTCGGGACCGTGGTCGCGGTAGTCGGCGCCGTCGACGGAGCGGACTCGCCTGAGCCAGCAGCAGCCGACCCTGAGCCCGCTGCCCCAGCCCCCGCTGCACCACCAGCACCAGCACCAGCACCAGCGCCGGTCCCGCCGTCGGCTGCTGAATCGGCGCCCAGCCCTGTGGCACCAGCAGCCACTCCCGCGGTGGCAAGTGCTGCGGCCGGAGACACTCGGCTGCTGTCACCCGTTGTTCGTCGACTGGTCAACGAACATGGTCTCGACACCAACGCGATCTCTGGTACCGGCCTCGGAGGCCGGATCACGCGCGACGACGTGCTGAACCACATCGACGCTACCGAAGCAACGAAGCTCAACACAGCGCCGCTTTCCACCCCGCCAGCTGCCCCAGTGTCGGCAAACTCTCCCGCCGTTGCGCCCCCACCAGTCGTGCCTAGCGCGCCTCCGGGCCAGCGCGACACCCCCATCCCGTTGTCCAAGATTCGTCGCCTCACGGGCGACCACATGGTGATGAGCAAGGCCACCAGCCCGCACGCCTTTAGCGTGGTCGAGGTTGACTTCGCCAACGTCGACCTCGTGCGCTCAACGGAGAAAGCTGAGTGGAAGGCCACGCAGGGGTTTAGTCTCACCTACCTCCCGTTCATTGCTCGGGCGATCATCGACGGTCTCGGCGAGTTCCCCCACCTCAATGCCAGCGTTGGCGAAAACGATCTGATCGTGCACAACTTCATCGACCTCGGCATCGCTGTCGACCTCGACTATCAGGGGCTGCTGGCCCCTGTTGTGCGTGACGCTGAGACCAAACGCCTGTCGGCGGTGGCGACCGAGATCTCCGACCTCGCCAATCGCGCTCGCGAGCGCAAGCTGACCCCTGACGAAATCTCTGGCGGCACTTTCACCATCACCAATAACGGTTCCGCCGGATCCGTGTTGACCATGCCGATCATCAATCAGCCTCAGGTTGCGATCATCTCGACCGATGCGATTGTCCGTAAACCGGTCGTAACTGTCGGCTCCGATGGGGGAGAGGCGATCGCCATCCACCCGGTCGGGAACCTCGCGATGGCCTGGGATCACCGCGCCTTTGATGGCGCCTACGCGGCGCGCTTCCTAAAGCGGGTCAAGGAGATCCTCGAAACCAAGGATTGGTCTACCGAACTCTGAACTGAGTTCGGCCGCAATGAACGATCCCCTGCGCGTTCGTTGGCTCGGCACCGTGCCGTACCTTGAGGCGCTGGCGGTCCAGACGGCGTTGTTCGAACACGGCCACGGTCAGCATCTACTGCTGCTTGAACATCCCCACGTCTTCACTCATGGGGCACGTGCCGACCTGGCCGCCAACCTTCGTTGTGAGCCGGCAACGGTCGGAGCGGATCTGATCCCCGTCAAACGCGGGGGAGACATCACCTATCACGGCCCCGGGCAACTGGTTGGTTACCCGATCCTCAACATCGACAACCATGTTGGCGCGGCCGCCCATGTTGCTGCTGTCGAAGACCTCGTAATTGATGCACTGGCCGCGCTCGGGCTGCCCAACGCCGGCAAGCTTGATGGCCTTGCAGGTGTGTGGCTCGATGTAGATCAGGCTGGCGTCGAGCCACGCAAGATTTGCGCTATCGGCGTTCGTCTCGGCCGCGGCCGAACCATGCACGGCTTCGGGCTTAACGTCACAACCGACATGATGTACATGCGCGAGCACATTGTGCCGTGCGGTATCGGTGACCGGCCCGTTACCTCGCTCGCAGAGGAAGGCGTCGATGTGTCGGTTAGCGACGTTGCCGATCTCATCGCCGATCTCGCCGCGGCCCGATGGGCGGGAGGCTCCATCGAGCGGCAGGACGTTGCTCGGAAACACTCTGCAGATGGGCGAGACTTATCGGCATTCTCGCGGGGTGAAGGCCCTGGCTCGCAGATCCGTTCAGTATCGGCTCGTGCGGCTAGCCGCCTTGAGGCTGCAGGAGTAGTTGACGGGTTGTCGATCGAGACGCGGAAGCCCGATTGGCTCCGACCGAAGATGACGCTGGGGCCTGAAGTGATGGCACTGAAGAAAACCATCCGCGACCTCGAT
>JAHRVJ010000100.1 GCA_019090765.1 Ilumatobacteraceae bacterium | reverse complement strand
TTGAGCTATGTGGTCTCGGAAGATCAGGTAGATCCCGATGTGATGTGGGTATCTGAGGTCTATGCCGACCAAGAAGCGGTCGATGCGCATGTGGGTAGCGATGCAATGAAGGAATTGGGTGGGTTATTCAGAGACCTGATGGCTGGACCGCCAGAACTGAACTTTCTCACCCCCGTCGGTGGCAAAGGCTTCTAACAGCCTGATGCCGGCCACCTATCTCGATCGCATCCTCGATCACCACCGGGAGTTGGCCGCTTCCGATGTCCGTTCCGTAGGCGGCCTGCTTGATCAGGCCGCGGCGATGCCTCCAGCGCGTGGGTTTCGTCAAGCACTCAGCAACCCCAGTGGCTTAGGTGTCGTGGCCGAGATCAAGCGGCGCTCGCCATCGAAGGGCAACCTCAATCTCGACATCGACGCTGCCGAGTGGGCTGCGACCTACGATCGGGGCGGGGCCACGTGCCTGTCGGTGCTCACCGACGAAGAGTTCTTTGGTGGTTCCGTTGGTGATCTCACAACAGCGCGAGCGGCCTGCGCCCTGCCGGTACTCCGCAAGGACTTCAGCGTCAGCGAACGCGACGTTTTGGATGCCCGACTGATGGGCGCCGATTGTGTGTTGCTGATCGCGGCCGCTCTCGACTCTGCTGAGTTGGTGGCGTTCCATCAGCTGGCGACAGAGATCGGCATTGACGTTCTGGTGGAAATCCAGGACGAGGCCGAGCTTGAACTGGCGCTCGCTGCGGAGGCAATGTTGATTGGGGTCAACCAGCGTGATCTGGTGACGTTCGAGGTCGATCACGCCCGGGCGGCGCGAATGGCAAGCGAGATTCCCGACCACGCTGTCAAAGTGGCCGAGTCGGGGGTCCGTCACGCCGCCGATGCGTCGGCGCTGAACGATGCCGGATACGACGCGGTGCTTGTCGGGGAAATGCTTGTTACCAGCGACGATCCGGCGGCTTCCATCGCCGCGCTAAGAAGCTGATTCGACCGGGTTCTGAAGGGCTACCCCTCCCACCGTTTGAGGCCTTCCTCGATGCGCTGATTGAGTGTTTCGAGTATTTGCACGCGGGCCCACTTTTTGTGCTCGCCAGAGATCAGGTCCCATGGAGCGAGTTCGTGGTCGGTGCGTTCGAACATGTCTTCGGCGGCTTCGGCGTAGAGATCCCACTTGTCGCGGTTGCGCCAATCCTCATCGGTTAACTTCCAGCGGCGTAGCTTGTCTTGCTCACGGCTCTTGAACCTGGAGAGTTGCTCGTCGGGGCTTACCTGTAGCCAGAACTTGACCAGAATTACGCCCTCAAGTACGAGGCTGCGTTCGAATTCGACGATTTCGTCGTAGGCGCGGGTCCACTGCTCAACCGTGGCGAATCTCTCCACTCGCTCGACAAGTAGTCGGCCGTACCAACTCCGGTCGAACACGCACATTCCGCCGAGGCCCGGAATCTTCGTCCAGAACCGCCAGAGGAAATGGTGCCGCTTCTCGCGTGGGGTCGGCTTGGAGTAGCTATAAACGCTGTAGTGGCGAGGGTCGAGCCGTTCCACCATCCGTTTGATCGCTCCGCCCTTGCCGCCCGCGTCCGAGCCCTCCATCACGACTAGGAGACCGGGACCAAACTTCCCCTCGCCAAGCTCACCGCCGAGGTGCAGTCGAAGCTCCAAGAAGCGCTCCTGCGCGGCTGCGAGCCGTTTATCGTAGTCGCTATTCGACAAGCGGTTCGAGAGGTCAATTTCATCGAGTCTGCCCATGCCGTCCCGACGATAGGCGCGCCACCCCCACCAAACCAGATTCCCCCTAATCGCACGGAGGGGTCAGACCCCTCCGTGCGATTAGGGGGAATGAATCTTTGGTGGCGCGAATATTGTTAATGAGTCGCTTGGGTATCGAGGCTGCTCGTAGAATCGCTTGGAATGTTTGTGAAGATCTGTGGCATCACCAATGAAGACGACGCGCTCCTGGCGGTGGCGATGGGGGCGGACGCGATCGGATTCGTATTCGCGCCGTCTACGCGCCAGATCGCACCACAAGTTGCCTATGACATCAGCCGTCGCCTGCCCACTGAGATCCTCACTGTTGGAGTGTTCCGTGACGAGCTTCCGTCGCGAGTAATTGACATCGCTCACAAGTCTGGGGTCAAGGCTGTCCAGCTACATGGCCGTGAGACAGCTGCGCAGACCACCGAGATAGCGCAGCAGATCCGCTGGGTTATCAAGGCCTTTGGGGCGGGTGACGAAAACTTGCCTAGCGCTGACACTTACGGCACCGATTTGATTCTGCTCGATGCGCCCGACCCTGGTTCCGGCAAGGTGTTCGACTGGTCGCTGGCTGGTGACGCTCCCGACTCGGTGCGGCTGATTCTCGCCGGCGGGCTCACCCCCGACAATGTTGCGGCCGCAGTAGAAGAAGTTCAACCGTGGGGTGTTGACGTATCTAGCGGGGTCGAGCGTGCACCTGGCAAGAAGGACCCGATAGCGGTAAAGCGTTTCATCGAAAACGCCCGTGCTCACGCGAGCGAGGTCTACCTTGGAGACGACGACCTTCCGTACGACTGGGGAGACGAGTGACGGAGAAGTCCTCCTCGGCTGCCATCGCCGACTCAACGGTTAACAAAGAGGAATCACTCGGTTCGTTGCTGGCGCCGCCGGATGAATCCGGCCGCTTCGGAGAGTTCGGTGGAAGATTCGTCCCAGAGACGCTCGTTCCGGCATGCGAAGAATTGGAAGCGGGATTCAACGAGGCATGGGCTGACCAGGGGTTTCGTTACGAATTGCGCGACCGGCTCAATGAGTATGCAGGCCGGCCTTCGATCCTCACGGAGTGTCACAATCTTGGTTCTCAGTTGGGTATTCGACTGATTCTCAAGCGCGAGGACCTGAATCACACCGGATCGCACAAGATCAACAACGTTCTCGGCCAGGCGCTACTCGCCAAGCGGATGGGCAAGACCCGTCTGGTTGCCGAAACTGGTGCGGGCCAGCACGGCGTTGCCACGGCGACCGCGGCAGCGTTGCTCGATATGGACTGCAAGGTCTACATGGGTGAGGTTGATGTCGATCGCCAGGAGCTGAATGTGTTTCGGATGCGCTTGCTCGGCTCCGAAGTCGAAGCCGTGTCAAGTGGTAGTCGCACTCTGAAGGACGCTGTCAATGAAGCGATGCGTGACTGGGTGGCAACGGTCGGACATACGCACTACTGCCTCGGTTCGGTGATGGGGCCGCACCCCTACCCGTGGATGGTTCGCCAGTTCCATCGTGTGATTGGCGACGAAGCGCACGCGCAGTGTTTGGAGTTGTTGGGTCAGGCGCCTGAGGTGGTCGTGGCGTGTGTTGGCGGTGGCTCCAATGCCATCGGTATCTTCTCGGGCTTCGTCGACAGCGATTCCCGTCTGGTGGGAGTTGAGCCCGCCGGTGGGGCGGCCGTCTCCCGCGGTGCCGCAGGTGTCGTGCACGGCATGCGTAGCTATCTAATGCAAGATGAAGTTGGCCAGGTTGAGGAGGCTCATTCAATCTCGGCAGGTCTCGACTATCCCGGCGTCGGTCCGGAGCACTCGTACTTGGCTTCGCTTGGACGCGCTGAGTACCCCACTGTCACAGATGCCGAGGTCGTCGAGTCATTCCAGCTGTTGTCACGGTCGGAGGGCATCATTCCGGCGCTCGAGTCTGCGCACGCGCTGGCCTGGATTGTTCGCGAAGCCCCTCAGATGCAAGGCCAATCGGTGTTGATGAACCTGTCGGGTCGCGGCGACAAAGACGTCGATCAGATGATGGGAATCCTCGGCTGAGGCTGGGTGAGCTATGGGACGACTTGAAGATGAATTTCGCAGTAAGCGCGCCGCCGGCCGGAAGCTGCTGGTGCCGTACATCACCGGCGGGTACCCCGGCTGGCAGCCAGCGATCCGTGCCGCGGCCGCCAACGGCGCCGACGCCGTCGAGATTGGCATTCCATTCTCTGACCCGGTGATGGATGGCCCGGTCATCCAACAGGCTTCGCAGTTCGCCCTCGAACAGGGCGTGACCCCGGCGGCGATCCTCGATGAGGTGACGCGGCTGGATGTTGAGATTCCACTCGCAGTGATGACCTACTACAACCTGGTTCATCACCCGGGCCCGGTGCGTTTCGCCGCCGACCTGAGACGTGCTGGCATCAGCGCGGCAATCCTTCCGGATCTTCCACTGGAGGAGGCCGGGCCTTGGTGCGCGGCCGCAGATGCCGAAGGAATCGAGACGATCATGCTCGCTGCCCCCACGGCGCCAGATGACCGGTTGCCGCGAGTTGTTGATCGAGCACATGGTTTCGTCTACTCGGTCGGGTTGCTCGGTGTGACTGGTGAGCGAGAGTCGTTGGCGGAATCAGCAACCGCGCTGGCGAAGCGACTCAAGGCGATCACCGACAAGCCGGTGCTAGTCGGCGTTGGGGTTTCGAACGCTACGCAGGCGTACGAGGTCACGCGTGTTGCCGATGGCGTAATTCAAGGCGCCAGCGTCGTCAGACGGCTAATGGAAGACGGCCCAGACGCGGTCGGCGACTATGTGGCCGAAGTGCGCTCCGCGATCGACGCCGACTAACGATTACGCCTCCAGCGGCGGGCCGTCGAACCGGTTGAGCGTTGCAAACGACTCAACTGGCAGACGCTTCAGTTTGGTCGGCTGGTGTACGGGCACACCAAGGAAGATCGTGGCGACCAGTGCGTGGTGCTCGGGCAGGCCCAAGAGTGGCTGCGCCTCGGCCTCGGCACGACTTAAGAAAGTTGTCATCACGCCTCCGAGTCCGTGTGCTCGCGCCGAGAGCAACAAGTTCCAACAAAACGGGTAGATCGACGCGCCACCGGTCATTGGCGGGCGTTCGAACCCGTTGTCCATCATCGCGATGCGGCGCAAGTCGGCGGCAACCGCCAGGACGACTGGAATCGTGGCGATCTCGGCCAGCATGCCGTTTGGGATGTTTGGAGTGATCTCAGTTGGGGTGACGTAGTCGATTGCGTTGAACGGTGTCTCGTAGATTCCTGCGGCGGCAATCCATTCGTCCCAGGTCGGCTGCATCAGCTCAAGCATCGACTCACGAATCTTGGTGTCTTCGACCACCGCAACACGCCACGGCTGGCGGTTGGATCCCGATGCCGCAAAACGCGCGTCATCGAGCACCGCATGCACCTTGGAGAGCGGTACCTCCTCGTCGGTGAATTGACGTACTGCTCCGCTTGACCTGATGGCGTCTCTGAGTTCCACAGCCGGAACCTATAACAGGGGCGAGGTCAACCGGTGATCAGTTCCCGGCGGCGGCAACCTTCCGGCGCACGATGTTGAGCGCCGAGCCACCTTGGAACCACTCGACCTGCTCGGGGCTGAACGTGTGGATGGCTTCGAAGTCGAGGGTGGTGCCATCAGGCTTCACGATCTGACACTTGACGTTCTTGCCGGGCACCGGCGGAAGGTCGAGCACATTGATGCGGTCGTCTTCTTCGATCAAGTCGTAGGTATCGGGGTCGGCGAACGTGAGTGGCACGAGACCCTGCTTCTTGGCGTTGGTTTCGTGGATCCGTGCGAATGACCGGGCCAAGATGACCTGACCATTACGGAATCGCGGTTCCATCGCCGCGTGCTCGCGGGAAGAGCCTTCGCCGTAGTTGCGGTCGCCAATCGCCACCCAGTGAATTCCGGCCTCGTGGTATCGCTTCGCGATTTCGGGGTAGGCGCGAGTCTCGCCGTCGGTGATGTCTTTGCCTGTGCCCGCCTCGCCAGTAAATGCGTTGACGGCGCCAGCGAACAGGTTGCCAGAGATGTTCTCAAGGTGGCCACGGTATTTCAGCCACGGCCCGGCAGCGGAGATGTGGTCGGTGGTGCACTTGCCCTGGGCCTTCATCAGCACTGGCAGGTCGGTGTAGTCGTTGCCATCCCACGGGGCGAATGGGGTAAGTAACTGGAGTCGATCGCTAGCGGGTGAGACTTCGACTTCGATTTCTGAACCGTCCGATGGCGGCGCCGTAAAGGTGTCTTCGCCGGGGTCGTAGCCGCGTGCTGGCAGTACTTCGCCAGCGGGTGCGTCAAAGGTGACCTCAGTTCCGTCAGGAGCGGTCACAGTGTCGACAGTGGGATCGAAGTCGAGTTTGCCCGACAGTGCGATGGCCAACACCGTGTCGGGTGAGGTGACAAAGCTAAGCGTATTTGGTGAGCCGTCGTTGCGCTTCGGGAAGTTGCGGTTGAAGGAGTTGACGATCGTGTTCGGCTCTCCGGTCACCGAGTCGGGGCGCGACCACTGGCCGATGCACGGGCCGCAGGCGTTGGCTAGCACGGTGGCGCCGATTGCTTCAAGGTCAGCGAGCAGCCCGTCGCGTTCGATTGTTGCCCGCACCTGCTCGGAACCGGGTGTGATCAGGAGTTCACACTTGGCGGTCATTCCCTTGGCCGCGGCCTGACGGGCGATTGATGCTGTCCGCGTGATGTCTTCGTAGGAAGAGTTGGTGCAAGATCCAATGAGGCATGCCGATGGGGCGAGTGGCCAATCATTCTCGCGTGCGGCAGCACCGACTCCGTCAACGCCAACCTTGTGTGCGCGATCTGGGGAGTGAGGGCCGTTGATTAGTGGCTTGAGTTCGTCGAGGTTGATTTCAATCACTTGGTCGTATACGGCACCGTCATCGGCACGAAGGTCACCAGCGACCCTGTCGGCAGCATCGGCTATCGCTCCGCGGCCGGTTGCCCGGAGGTAGACGCTCATGTTTTCGTCGTACGGGAAATGAGAGGTGGTGGCGCCAATTTCGGCGCCCATGTTGCAAATTGTGGCCTTGCCGGTCGCCGAGATCGAGCCCGCACCAGGACCGAAGTACTCGACGATTGCGCCAGTGCCGCCTTCAACGGTGAGCACACGGGCGACTTCGAGAATCACGTCCTTCGGGCTCGACCAACCGCTCAGGCTTCCGGTGAGTTTGATCCCGATGACTTTCGGCCAACGAACGTTGAAGGGGAAGCCGGTCATCACGTCGACGGCATCGGCACCACCGACACCGATCGCGACCATGCCCAGCCCTCCGGCATTGGGAGTGTGGCTGTCAGTGCCAATCATCATTCCGCCGGGGAAGGCGTAGCTCTCAAGTACAACCTGGTGAATGATGCCCGAACCCGGTCCCCAGAACCCGATGCTGTATTTTGCCGAAACTGATTTCAGGAAGTCGTAGACCTCTTTGTTGGTGTCGATGGCGACTCCGAGGTCGATGGTTGCCCCGACCTTGGCCTGAATCAGGTGGTCGCAATGAACTGTTGACGGGACGAGTGCCTCGGCGAGCCCGGCGGTCATGAATTGCAGGAGCGCCATCTGGGCTGTCGCGTCTTGCATGGCCACGCGATCAGGACGAAAGTCGGCGTAGCTGACCCCGCGGTCCAATTCCTGGCCTTCGGCGTCGGCGAGGTGGTTGATGAGGGTCTTCTCGGTCAGCGTGAGTGGACGACCGAGACGAGTTCGGCCAATTTCTGCACGGTCGGCGAGGGTCGAGTAGACGCCTTCGACGAGTTCGATGGGGGTGGACGCGCTCACAGTCATGTAGACAACTATAATACAAGTTGCCGACAACACCACCGGAGTGCTCATGAGAAAGATTCGCTACCAAGAGATTGCCGACGAGCTACGTCGGCGCGCTCTGCGCGAGCCGTCCGGCGCGGTGCTGCCATCGGAAGCGGAGATGTCCACGGAGTTCGGTGCCTCCCGCGTGACGGTCCGCCGTGCCCTTGAGATGATTCGCGATGAGGGGTTGATCTCGGCCCGTCAGGGATTTGGTTGGTTTGTCGCGACTGAGCCAGTTCGGCAGAGCCTTGAGTCGCTGGCCACGATTGAGTCTCAGGTAGAAGGCGGCGGCAAGCTTTCGGTTCGCAAGATCGAACAGTTCGCGTTTGAGGAGCCACCCGACCGGGTTGCTGCGATCTTGGGTGATGGTCAGGTTCTTCGGGTGAAGCGGGTCAATCTCGCTGATGGGGTGCCGTTCGCGGTGGTCACTGTGTGGTGCCCCGCAGAGCTTGGCACGAGCCTTTCTCGCAGCGATGTCGAGCGCCGACCCTTTTACGAACTACTTGACGTTGAGCTGCGCGGCGCGACTCAAACCATCGGGGCCGACTTGGTTGACGCGGTAGATGCTGACCTGCTCGGGGTGCCGGTTGGCTCCCCGCTATTACGCTGTCAACGAGTTACCAAGGGTCCCTCTGGGGAGCCTGTGCTCGTCAGCGAGCACTTGTTTCCCGCACATCGCACCGAGTTCGTCGTCGACCTGCCTCAGGCGGAACCTTCGATGACGCCCAGCGGGCTCCGTATCGTCGAGTAGTCATAGGCTGTTTGCAATGGGCATGATCACCACGTTTCGCTCGGTAGTGCAGTTCAACAAGATCACTCTCGACCCAGTTGAGCGTCGCCTAAGGGGAGCCGCATCGGTCGAAGACCTACGGCGCGTGGCCAAACGACGGTTGCCGCACGGTGTCTTTGACTACATCGACGGTGGGGCCGAAGACGAGCGCACCCTTGCCGCGAATCCTGCCGGATTTGCCAACTACGAATTTCAGCCGCGGGTACTGCGTGACGTGAGCAATCTCGATATGTCGACCTCAATTTTTGGCCGCCCTACTTCGATGCCACTGATTCTGGCTCCGACCGGATTTACACGAATTGCTCACTCTCAGGGCGAGTTGGCTGTGGCCCGGGCCGCGGAGCGAGCCGGAATCCCGTGGTCGTTGTCGACCATGGGTACGCGGTCGATCGAGGAGGTGGCAGCCGTGAGCGAAGGCGACAAGTGGTTCCAGGTGTACGCCTGGCGCGACCGCGGACTCGTCGAGGAACTGGTGACGCGCGCCAAAGCCGCGGGCTACACCGCCATCTGGCTAACCGTTGACACGGCTGTCCTTGGACGTCGAGAGCGCGACGTGAGGCGTGGCATGACTCTGCCACCCAAGATTGGTCTGTCAACACTTGTAGACGGGGCGGTTCATCCTTCCTGGACGCTCGATTTCTTACGCAACGAGCCGATCACCTTCGCCAATGTGGTGGGCCGTGACACCGAGGATGGCTCGACCGCGGTCACGCTTTCGGAACATATGGCTCGGCAGTTCGACCAAGCCCTTTCGTGGGGTGACATCGACTGGCTGCGCTCAATTTGGGAGGGCCCAATTGTGCTCAAGGGCATTCAAACCGTTGCCGATGCGAAGCTTGCGGTGGCTGCTGGAGTAGACGGATTGGGAATCTCAAATCACGGTGGGCGCCAGCTTGATGATGCTCCGATTCCGATTGACCTCGTCGAACCCGTCCGCGACGAAGTCGGCACCGACGTCACCATTATCTGTGACGGTGGTGTCCGGCGGGGGAGCGACATCGTGAAAGCCCTGGCGCTCGGCGCCGACGCGGTGTCGATGGGGCGGCCCTATTTCTACGCGTTGGGTGCTGCAGGAGAGCGCGGAGTCGACCATGTACTCGAATTCATGCGCGATGGTCTTGCCCGCACGATGGCGCTCACCGGTTGCCGCACGATCGCCGAGATCGACCGCGCCGTGGTGCGTCGGCGCTAGTCGCTGTCGGTGCCGGAAAGCTGGTCTACTAGTTCCTGGTCGAGCATCTGGTCGTTGATCTCGTCGATGAGCGACCCCGCCTTTCCGAATATTGTGTCTGACCTTTCGCGGTACGGGACGGGAGGGGTCGAGTCGTCTGATGAGTTCGCCGCGCGCAGACCGGCCCATGCTCCGATTCCCACGGCAGTGACGACGGCAATGGCTACCAATGCGTAGACCAGCTGTCGCGCAGAAGATTTCTTACGTTTCTTCCACTTTGGAGCGTCAGCGGTGGTTGCCGCAGAGGGTGCGACATGATGGCCGCTAGCGATGTCGTTCGCGACGCTAGGCGCCACCGCAGCTACGTTGCCTAGCGCCGGGGAACTCGCCACAGTTGCCTGTGGCTGCACCGTTGGCAGCGTCGGTAATGACGGCGCAGGTGGCGCGTCGGCGGTTGGGGCCTCCCAGGACATACCTAGGTATCGGCCATTGAGGGCGCGGCCTTGAACGTAGATGAGGTGGGGTGGCTGGCGTCGCTGATGCCGTGCGTCGGGCTTCGTTCGACCTTGCGAGGGCGTCGGCGCGAGACTGCCGCTATGTCTGATCGTGTACTGATATCTGTTGCTGATGGCATTGCCGATGTGAAGTTCAACCGGCCGGAGAAACGCAACGCTCTTGACAACGCGATGTTTTCAGCGATCGCTGATGCTGGGGAGCGCTTGAAGGTCGAGCCGAACCTGCGCGCGGTGGTGTTGTCTGGCGAAGGGGCATCGTTTTGTGCTGGCCTCGACTTCGCGGTGTTTCAAACATTCAACGACGGGAGCGCTGTCACCGATACCGATGCGACGGATGTCGACCCCGGTTTCGGAGCGATGAAAGATGGCCGAATCACGCACTTGGCGCAACAGATCTGCTGGGTCTGGCAGGAGGTCCCGGTGCCGGTTATCGCAGCTGTTCACGGCCATGCTCTCGGCGGCGGTCTCCAGATTGCCCTGGGCGCCGACATCAGGATCGTGCACCCCGATACTAAGTTGTCGGTGCGGGAGGTCTTTTGGGGGCTGGTGCCAGACATGACTGGCACTTTCAGGCTGTCCAGCATCGTGCGTCCCGATGTGGCCAAGGAACTGACCTTCACGGCACGTTTGTTTTCCGGGACGGAGGCAGCGGAGATGGGAATCGCGACTCGCACCAGCGATCAGCCGTATGACGACTCAATGGCGCTCGCTAGGGAGATCGCCTCGCGCAGCCCCACAGCCGTGCGCGGGTCGAAGGAGCTATTCAATCGCCTTTCCAGCGTCGGAGCGGCCGAACAGTTCGCCGCCGAGCGCCGAGTGATTGCGGAACAAATCGGGTCGAAGAATCAGATTGAGGCGGTTGAGGCCAGTTTCGCCAATCGCCCCCCGAAATTCACCGACAGCTGATCCAACACGGGTTATTGATGAGTTTCAGCGCGAGCAGGTCGCGTTGAAACTCATCGAGCGGCGGCTGTTTTTTGCAATCGGGAGTTCTGCCGTATACTGGCGAACCCCGCTTGAGCCAGTGTTGTCTCGGGCGTCTTCGTGACGCAACCGGATGGTCATCGTGGATCGTCGGCCTCGTTGCGAACGCCGTTCAACTTCGACTACTTGTGGATGTGACAATGCAGCAGGCTCCAGGCCGTATCGGCCTGTACGACCCCCGAAATGAACATGACTCCTGTGGCGTGGCCTTTGTCGCGAACCTGCACGGCGAACGTTCGAACGAACTGGTGGCAACAGGTCTGCGGGCGCTGACCAACATGGAGCATCGCGGAGCGACTGGCGCTGAGCCCGATTCTGGCGACGGCGCCGGGATTCTTATCCAAGTACCAGATCGGTTCTTCCGGGAAGTTGTCGACTTCAAGCTTCCCCCAGCTGGGGCTTACGCTGTCGGCGCGGCCTTCCTCCCAACCGATCCGGTCTCGTCTCAACAGGCGATGGCAGCAGTTGAAACCAGCGTCGTCGAAGCAGGCCTCACAGTGCTCGGGTGGCGCGACCTTCCAGTCGCTCCCGATTGCCTTGGGGTAACTGCTCGCGAGGCAATGCCGATCTTCAAACAGCTGTTTGTGAGCGACCCTGGCGGCGCGACAGGAATCGAACTTGACCGCAAGGCCTTTGTTGCCCGTAAGCGCAGTCGTCGTGAGTTAGTTGACGAGATGGACACATACTTCTGCTCGCTTTCGTCGCGGACCATTGTTTACAAAGGAATGCTCACGACTCCGCAGCTGACCGAGTTCTTCCCTGACCTTGTGGACCCTCGGGTTGAGTCGGCGCTGCTCATCGTGCACTCGCGTTTCTCCACTAACACGTTTCCGTCGTGGCCGCTTGCTCACCCGTATCGCTTCCTCGCTCACAACGGCGAGATCAACACTGTGCAAGGCAACCAGAACTGGATGCGGGCTCGCGAAGCAATGCTCGAATCGCCAGACCTGCCGGGAATCGAACGCTCATTTCCGACGTGTACACCGGGCTCATCGGATACGGCGCGGTTCGACGAGGTGCTCGAAATGCTGCATCTGGGCGGGTACCCGATTCACCATGCGATGCTGATGATGATCCCCGAGGCTTGGGAAAACCATGCCACGATGCCGCAGGATCAGCGAGACTTCTACAGGTTCCACTCCGCGATGATGGAGCCTTGGGACGGCCCGGCCAGCGTTGCCTTCACCGACGGCGAATTGATCGGAGCCGTCCTCGACCGTAATGGCCTGCGGCCCAGTCGGTACTGGGTTACCGACGACGACTTGGTCGTCATGGCCTCAGAGGTCGGCGTGGTTGAGGTTGAACCCGACAAGGTGGTCGCCAAGGGGCGCCTACAGCCCGGGAAGATGTTCCTCATCGACACGAACAAGGGTCGCGTCGTTGGAGACGAAGAAGTCAAAGCTGAGCTCGCAGCTGAGCACCCGTACGGCGAATGGTTGGCCGCCGGAATGGTTGAACTCCCAGACCTGCCGGAGCGCAAACACGTCGTATTCAGCCACGACAGTGTGCTGCGGCGCCAGCAGATGTTTGGATACACCCACGAGGAACTGAAGATTCTGATCACGCCGATGGCGGCTCGAGGCATGGAAGCTCTCGGTTCGATGGGCACAGACACGCCACTAGCGGTGTTGTCGGATCGGCCGCGGTTACTGTTCGACTATTTCAAACAGCTCTTTGCCCAGGTCACGAACCCCCCGCTCGACGCCATCCGTGAAGAGGTCGTTACGGCGGTCAATGCATCGGTCGGTCCAGAGGCGAACCTGCTTGATCCCGGTCCAGGGAGTTGCCAACAGCTCGCACTGCCCTTCCCAATCATTGACAACGACGATCTCGCAAAGATCATTCACATCAACGATGACGGTGAACACTCCGGTCTGCAGGCCCGTGTGATTTCGGGCCTCTACCGGGTCAACGATGGCGGTCCGGGCCTCCGCGCCGCGCTTGAACGTGTAAGCACAGAAGCATCCGAGGCGATTCGCGATGGGGCGCGGCTCATCGTGCTATCGGATCGCAACGCCGACACTGTCGATGCGCCGATTCCGTCACTGCTGCTTACAGCTGCAGTGCACCACCATCTGGTACGCACCAAGCAGCGGACCATGGCGGGTCTTATTGTCGAGGCCGGAGACGCTCGCGAAGTGCACCACATGGCGCTGCTGATCGGGTTCGGCGCCGGGGCAATCAATCCGTACCTGGCCTTCGAATCGATCGAAGACCTGATTGCCGAGGACATGCATGGCCTTGGAGCGATCGAAAAGACGACCGCTATCAACAACTACATCAAGGCCTGCGGCAAAGGTGTTCTGAAGGTGATGTCGAAGATGGGTGTGTCCACTGTGGCCTCCTACACCGGCGCGCAGATCTTCGAAGCGATCGGCCTTGGGCCTGACGTTGTGAACCAGTATTTCACTGGAACGATTTCTCAACTTGGCGGCATCGGACTCGATGAAATTGCAGGCGAAGTTGCCGCTCGCCACAAGATGGCGAACCCGCGTCGTCCTGAAGATCGCGCTCATCGCCACCTCGAACTGGGTGGTGAGTACCAGTGGCGTCGCGAAGGCGAGCCCCACCTGTTCAATCCCGAGACTGTATTCAAGCTGCAACACGCGGCCCGCTCTCGCCGCTACGACCTTTTCAAGGAGTACACCGCGAAGGTTGACGATCAGTCAGCCGAGTTGATGACCCTTCGTGGGCTGTTCGAGTTCGCTAGTGATCGCACTGCGGTGTCGATCGAGGAAGTCGAACCTGCCGAAGGAATTCTGAAGCGCTTCTCCACCGGCGCCATGAGCTACGGATCAATCTCTGCTGAGGCGCACGAGACAATGGCCATAGCGATGAACCACATCGGAGCCAAGTCGAACACGGGAGAAGGCGGCGAAAATCCTGAGCGTCTCTACGATCCCGAGCGTCGGTCGTCGATCAAACAGGTGGCCTCGGGTCGGTTCGGTGTTACGTCGGAATACCTAACCAACGCCGACGACATCCAGATCAAGATGGCCCAGGGTGCCAAGCCGGGGGAGGGCGGCCAACTTCCTGGCCACAAGGTGTACCCCTGGATCGCGTCGACCCGACATTCCACTCCAGGTGTCGGCCTGATCAGCCCACCACCTCACCACGACATCTATTCCATCGAAGACCTCAAGCAATTGATCCACGACCTCAAGAATGCCAACCCGTCAGCTCGTATCCATGTAAAGCTCGTCGCTGAAACCGGCGTCGGAACCGTCGCCGCGGGGGTCTCAAAAGCCAAGGCTGACGTCGTGCTGATCTCCGGCCACGACGGCGGTACGGGCGCTAGCCCCTTGACTTCCCTAAAGCACGCCGGAGGCCCGTGGGAGCTGGGTCTGGCTGAGACTCAACAGACCCTGCTACTCAACG
>JAHRVJ010000099.1 GCA_019090765.1 Ilumatobacteraceae bacterium | reverse complement strand
TCGATTGGCAGGAGTCAATAGAAAGAGCAGTTCGTTGGAACGTTGACGGGCTGTTCGCGTTGGGCGTGCTGAAGTCGTGGGCGCGTTTCGACATCCAGGGTCACCCGTTGGTCGAGTGGGCGAAAACACATGAAGCGGTTGGGCGTCAACGTCTTGCGCTTCGACTGGCGGACCATCGGCCGCGTGGGCATCTACTCAACGCACCCCTCGCCTTGCCGCCTCAGCGGTGGCCCGGATACGTGCTTCCGGTGATGTTCCCGTCTCGGGCGTACCTGAAAGAGAACAACAAGGAGTGGTCGACCCGAGCAAAGGAAATCGTTCGCGAGGTCTTCTCTAAGTAGCAGGAATGGGGGCCTGCTGTATCGCTGCTAGTTGGGGGTGAGCATGTCGAGGTCGGCTAACTGTTCGATGGAGCTCTTGAGCCATTTTCCGACTGCGGCCGAATCGTCGCCCGTGGATTCTGCGACTTCGGAGATGACGTTGGCGGTGGGGGTTTCGCCATCACACGAATCGAGCACGAGAGAGAGGCCAGCGTCTAGGTGGTGGGCCATTCTTGAACCGGCCACCAGCACTACTAGTTCGCCTTCGAACCCGGCGACCACTACGTCGTCGCGTTTGCGTGGCATCACCTCGGGAAGATCATCTAGAGCTTCGCTGCTCATCTTGGCGGCCGGCTACTTGGCGGCTTCAGTAGCGCCTTGTTCAGCGGATTTTGGTTGGGGGGTGTCGGCCTCTTCGTCTGGCACCTCTCCCTCGTAGCCGTAGGCGTAGGTGTCGGAATCCTTCGGGTCGAAACCGTTGAAGACGGTGCCGAGAAGTGGGGCATCAACTTGGCGCAGACGTTCGACGGCGCGGGTCACTTGTCGGGTGTCGGTTGAAGCTGCAGAGGCAACAAGGATCACGCCGTCGACGATCGAAGCCAGTACCAGAGGGTCGGCTACGGGGAGCACTGGTGGTGAATCGATAACGACTAGGTCGACGCCGCCGCCTAGGCCTTCGAGGACTTGTCGGGCTGCGTCGCCGGCGAGCAGCTCAGATGGGTCGGGGGGTAGTGGGCCGGATGTGACCACCAGGAGATTCTTCTCGCCGGAGATTTGGCGGGCGACTGAAATGAGGGTTTCCTCTTGGAGCAGGACCGACGTGAAGCCCTCTTTGTTGTCGAGGTCGAAGAAGCGGTGGACTTGTGGTTTGCGTAGGTCGCAGTCGATGAGCACCACGCGTTGGCCTGATCGTGCCGCGGCAACGGCGAGGTTGCTGGCGGTGGTGGTCTTGCCGTCGCTGGGTCTCGGGCTCGTCACTTGAACGAGTTTCAACTCTTGATCGAGGGCCATGAACCGCACGGCGGTGCGAAGGTCGCGATAGGCCTCGGCCGCTGGGGAGAATGGATCTTCGCGACTGATGACGTGGGATGTTCCTTCCTTCCAATCCTTCAGTCGGGGGACCACGGCGAGGGTTGGCAAGCCAGTCGCGCGGGCCAGCTCGGTTTCATCTTTGATCGATGTATCGAGGTAGTCAACGAGGAACGCGGCGCCTAAGCCGAGTAGGAGGCCCACTACCAATGCCAGCGTGATTGTGCGCTCCGGTTGCGGCTCGTACGCATCGCTCGGGGGTGTTGCAGCATCGATCAATACCGACCCCGACGTGCTGGCGAGTTGAGTGGAAACGGCGAGGTTCTCTAGCTCGCGCTGATATTCGGTTCTGCGTGACGAGTCAACGTCACCAGTCTCGATCGCAACCAACTGATCTTCGAGCACCGTGATTCTGGCTTCGTACTGTTCAACCAGGCTTGTGCGCTGAAGCTCGATGTACTGCTCGGCGAAAGTGTTCGCCGCGAGCGCTGCGACGTCGGGATCGGAACTTGTGGCGGTGAAACCGAAAACGTCGGAGGCTTCGCTTGACGACACCGACAACGTCGGCTCGGCGCCAACGAACTTGCGCACTTGGGATTTCAATGCTGAACCTGAAGCTGTCTCGAACTCGTTCTCGACCAGACGGGGGCTCATCACCGCACCCGTTGAACCAACCGAGGTCGCCGTAGGCGGGAGACGAACCAACACATCGGCGGTCGCCCGATACATCGGTGTTTGCGCAAGCGTGAGAACCGTCGCCACCAACGCGGTAACAACGGTCGGGAGAATGACCAGCCACTTGCGTCGCCAGATGACCGATGCGTAGTCACGCAACGTCATCTCTTCCACCTGTTCGAACTCAGTCACCTTGCAACGATAGATCGTGCCGATGGTTTTGGCGACGATGGGCGGGCCCCGCCTTCAGGCGCTCACCTGTTGTCAGCTACTAGAGGGCGGAAGCGGTTGGAGCGTCCGGGAATGTGCCGGCGATCCGGTACTCGGCCGTTACCGGCGCACACCCCTGGCAGCTCCACGTGATCAGTGTGTCGATCTCGTAGGAATCACCGTCCCTGAGCGCCACCCCACGATTAATGGGGCGGGATCCCAAAAATCCGAAGAACCACTTCTTCAACGTGAAGCCAGTGAAGGAAGTCGGCGCCGAGTAGCTGGTGCAGGCAGGCCCGCAGGTGGAATGATTGTTGTCGCCACCTGAGGCCGAGCCGACAACGATCTGGGTGGTATTCGCGGCATCCCACAACCGCATCTGCACCAGGCTCCTTCTGCCGGCGACATCGAAGCTGTTGATCCTCCAGGAATGGGTTGTGGTCACCGGACCGCCATCAACACACGCTGGCGTGGTGGCATCGACAACCTGGATTCTTCTACGGCGCTGGGGACCAGTGACCGCGTAGGTAATCGGGAGCGGGTCACCAGGCGCCGGGATTCCGGTCACGCAGCCAATCGATGCGGCGTAGGCGACCTTGTTGGATGACAACACCATGGAGCCGCCTGCTGCGACCGTCCCACCGGCAGCCAGCTTCTTCAGTGCCTCACGTCGATCCACTTCGTTTCAATCCAAACTGACGGTAGGTGTGCGGTGCCCGTGAGGCAGCGTAGACCAATTGCGCTTCAGCGGCTGCGTTACCGCCTGCTGAGTAGCCGTCAGAGGGCCGTGACAGTTGGAGTGTCCGGGAACGTGCCCGCGATTCGGTACTCGCCTTGCACCGTTGGATGGCCGGCACAGCTCCAGCTGATCAATGTGTCGACTTCGTAGTAGTCGCCGTTCTTCCAATCGACGTACTCGTCTCCGAAGATCTCATCTCTCCAGCGCTTCAGCGTGAAGCCGTTGAACGATGTCGGCGAGGAGTAGCCGGTACAGCCTGGTCCGCAAACGGCTTGGGAGATACCGCCGCTGGTGGCCTGGGCATCAATGATCTTCGTGTCGTTGTCGGCGTCCCAGAGCTCAACCCACGTCCGCGACACGTTTCCGCCCACATCGAACTTGTTGATCTTCCAAGAATGGGTGGTGGTCACCGGGCTGGCATCGACGCAAGCCGGTGTTGTGGTGTCGATGACCTGAATCCTGCTGTCTTGAAAGAGGGGATCGATGATGGCGTAGGCGATCGGGAGCGGTTCACCGGGCGCGGGGATGCCGGTGACACCGCCGACAGACGCGGCGTAGGCGACCCTGTTTGAAGACAGCACGAAGGAGCCGCCAGCCGCGATTGCGCCGCCAGCCGCGAGCTTCCTTAGTGCTTCACGTCGATCCATTCGGGTTCACCGTCTTGCTTAGCGTGCCGCGCATACGGCGCAGCGTATTATCGATAGTCCGGTGGTTGTCCGCTTGGTCGGGTAGGTCTACCGCGGAGTCGGTATTTCCACGGTCGCTGGGCTGTGGTCCTCGCAGGGCTGATGGGCAGCGCCTCAGAGGGCAGTGACGGTTGGAGCGTTCGGATAAGTGCCGGAGAATCGGTACTCGGCGGTCACTGGCGGGTGGCCCGCGCAAGTCCAGGTGATCATCGTGTCGACTTCGTAGTAGTCGCCGTCCTGAAGCGAAATCACGATGTCGATCGGGAACCCGAAGAACGATCCGAGGTAGCGCTTCTTCAGAGTGATGCCACTGAACGTGGTTGGTGCGGAGTAGCCGGTACACGCGGGGCCGCAGGTCGGCGATGCCGTCGGGCCAGCAATGATCTGACTCGTGTTTGATGCATCCCACAGCAACATCTGCACCCAGCTCGCGAAGCCGGCCACCGCGTAGCTATTGATCTTCCAGGAATGGGTTGTTGTCACCGGGCTGTCGTCCGCGCATCCAGGTGTGGTGGCGTCTTGGATCTGCACCATCGCCGGTCCGGTCGTGGAGTTGTAGGTGATGGGGAGCGGCTCGCCGGGGGCTGGGATGCCGGTGACGCCGCCGACTGATGCCGCGTAGGCGACCCTGTTCGAGGACAACACCATGGAGCCGCCTGCTGCGACAGCTCCGCCAGCGGCCAGCTTCTTCAGTGCCTCGCGTCGATCCACTTGGCCTCGATTTCCTCCGTCTGCTGCTCGTGCAGGCGGCGCACGGGTCGGGTCGAGGGTAGCAATGGCTCGGTATCTCCTTGGTGGACCGTCCGGTTCTCCTATCGGCTCTTTGCGGCCTCTCGATCGCTGATCTAACATGGGCGTCACAATGGTGTCGAGCCGTGCTGGCTCCCCACCGAAACGAGGGGACGCAATGAGCGACTACGATTTCATCACTACCGAACGGCTCGACGAAGGTCGGATCGAGCGGATCATGCTCGATCGCCCCGAGGCCCGCAACGCCCAGAACCGGGGCATGCTCGTGGAGCTCCACGACGCGATGCTCAAAGCCGAAGCCGATGATGATGTGCGCGTCATCATCCTCGGGGGAACCGGCAAGATGTTCTCTGCCGGTCACGACATGGGGTCGAAGGTCGCGATGGCCGAGTACTCCGGGCCGACCGAACACGCGAGTCGCAAGGTCAACGGTGGTACCCGTTCAGGCACCGAACGGATGATGATCCAGGAGTGGCACTACTACTTCCAGAACACACTGCGGTGGCGCAACCTACGCAAGATCACCGTTGCCCAGGTCCACGGCCCCGTTTTTGCCGCTGGCTTGATGTTGGCCTGGTCATGCGACCTGATCGTCGCCGCTGAGAACACCACCTTTGCCGATGTCGTAGCCAACCGGCTCGGCATTATGGGAGTCGAATACTTCGCTCACCCATGGGAGTTCGGCCCCCGGAAGACCAAAGAACTACTCCTGACCGGCGACTCGATCGACGCCGACGAGGCCTACCGCCTGGGCATGGTCAGCAAAGTGTTCCCCGATGACGAGCTAGCCGACAGGACCCTCGAATTCGCTCAACGCATTGCCACCACACCAACCGTGGCCGCGCTGCTCGTTAAAGAAGCGGTCAACCAGACTGTTGACAACATGGGGTTCACGAATGCCCTCAACGCTTCGTTCAGCCTCCACGAACTCAACCACTCGCACTGGGCTTCCATCTCCGAAGGCCAACGGGTTTGCGGCGTCGCCGAGTTTGACGAAGGCATCGAAGATTGGCGCAACGCGGCCCCCGTGCAAGTCGCACAGAAAGACACTGTCGGCGGAAGCTGAGCGCCGCACTCTTGGGTTGGTTGGCGGTTGAGTCAGTCGGGGGCGTGTTCGGCGAGTAGTCGCTGCACCGCGCGGCGGTCGATCTTGCCGCTCTCCAGCCACGGGAGATCCTGCTGGTCGGCGAACAACATCACGTGACGCGGGGTCTTGTAGCTCGACAACTCGCTCTTGACTGTTGCCCGAAGTTCCTCGGCTTCCGCGTGTGCGCCCGGCCGTAGTACTACGGCGGCAGCTACGTCTTGACCGCGTTCGGCATGGTTGATACCGACCACAAAGGCGTGCAGTACGGCGCCATCTTCTTCGAGCACCATCTCCACCTCCCGGGGAGTGATGTTCATCCCCGACGATTTGATCTGGTCGCCTAGCCGGCCCTTGAAAAAGAGGTGGCCGTCTTCGTCGAACCAACCGCCGTCCCCGGTGGAGTACCAGCCATCAGTGGTGAAGGTGTCTTCGCGTTCACGTTTGTAGAGGCCCTGCATCACTGAATAGCCGCGAACCTGAACCTCGCCGAGTACGCCGTCTTCCAGATCTTCGCCGGTGACCGGGTCAACGATGCGGTGCTCAACCCCCGGCACCGGTCGGCCGAACGAACCGAGCTTGTCTTCGGGCAGCTCCGTCCCTTCGAGTTCCAGTGTGTGGGGGCCGAGCGACTCGGTCATCCCCAACGCATTCGGGCGTCGAGTCGGATCGATGCGACGGCGATTCTCGGGGAGCAACGCTTCGATAGTGCCCCCACGGATCGACGACAGGTCACGGTCATCGAACGACGGATGCTCGGCCAACGCCTTGCCCATGTGCACCCAACCAATCACCTGCGTGCAGCGCTCACGCTCAATTAGGTCAAGCGTGGCACCCGGCTCGAACTGCTCATCAAACACCAGCGTTGCCCCGGCGTGCATTGTGGCCACCAGCATGTAGCTGAGGCCGCCAATCCAGAACAAGGGCATCGGCGTGTAGATCACATCGCCCGCACGCATGTCACGGAACTGGGAAAGGTTGTGAGCATGGCGGATCACCGCGCCGTGGCTATGAATGACGCCCTTTGGGTCAGCCGTGCTACCCGAGGAGTAGACGATCACCATCGGGTCCGCTGGCGTGACCTCGGCTTCAACCGCGGTGAGTAGCTCGTCGTCGATCGCGCGGCCATCGTCGGCCAACTGATCGATCGATTTGGCCCAGGCGCGGTTGGTGTCGCCCCAGACCCAGATCTCCCTTAGGAATGGGTGGCTCGGGGTCAGTAGCGGGCCATTCGAGTGGGTTGTGAGCGCTGGCACCACTGTTTCGAGGCGCTCCAGATAGTCGTGGCCGAGATGCTGGCCGACAGTGAGCAGCACCTGGACGTCGGCGTGGCGCAGAGTGCGGTCGAGTTCGCGCGGCTTCTGATACGTGTTGATGAGCGTGACGAGGGCGCCGATGCGAGTGGCTGCCAGCCAGCCGATAATCCAGTCGGGGCCATTGGGCGCCAGCAACCCGACGCGGGTTCCCTTGCCTGCACCGTTGGCGAGCAGGCCACGGGCCAGAGAGCGTGACTGGATGTTGACTTCCTCGTAGGTCACGCGGCGGTCGCCGAGGACGACCAGCGGCGTGTCAGGGTGCTCGGCCGCCCGGTGGTTGATGAACACTCCGGCGGTCGGTTGATGTGGGGGAAAGAAAACCTCCCGTTCAGTGTGCTCAGTCGTCACTCACTGCCGGCTTCCATGCCACGAGCAGCAGGACGGCCGCGCCGCCTCCGCCGCCGACTGCTGCAATCAATAGCCCGGGCCAGCCGAGGAGATCTTCATCGAGCCCGAGCGCGTGATCGAGAGACCAGCGTGCCGGGCCAAGCGCGCCGAGCACGATTCCGCACAGCAGGAGAGTCATCACGTACTCCCAGCCCTCGCCGGGGCTGAAGATGAAGAACCCGTTCGACCGATGGTTGATGATCCATGCAACAGTCATCACGCCAACCACGCCGGCCGCTCCGAAGGGCGTCAGCAGCCCGAGGATCAACAATATGCCCGCCCCGATTTCGGTGATGCTCGCGAGCCACGCTTGCACCATTGGTGGGCGCATCCCCATCGACCCGAACCAGCCGGCAGTGCCCTCAATCTTGCCGCCACCGATCACGTGATTGATGCCGTGAGCGAGCATCACGGCGCCAATCCCGGCTCGAAAGATGAACATCGCGAGATCAATCGCAACTGCGTCGTTCACGATGGCGCTCCTGGGCGGTGGCTGGTGATTTTGATGCTAAACACCGGGCAAACCTAACACTCAAGTCAGTTACCCAATCGAACGGACGGGGTCAGACCCCTCCGTTTGATTAGCGGGTTGCTTGGGTGGGTTAGCTGCCGTTGTCGTAAGTTCTCCACATCACCCGTGTGATCACTTCACTACCGGGCCCCGTTCAGGCCCGCGTCGTCATACTCGGCCTGCCAGAACAAGCAGCAACATGCCAGCAACCTGATAGTCGATAGACGAATCCCATTCGCTCGGACGAGCAAGCGGTGGTCGAGCTAGATCACGTAGCGATCTGCGAGCGCTTTATCGCCACCGTCATACTTAGTCAACGCGGGTTGCGAGGCGACACGTGGATTCACAACCACGCCGTTGAGTTCGCCAGACCGGCACATCAACCCGATGGCCTGGTCGAC
>JAHRVJ010000098.1 GCA_019090765.1 Ilumatobacteraceae bacterium | reverse complement strand
GGCCTGATCACGCTTGTCTATGCGCTGATTGTGCCGTTAGCAGCAGTCGCTCAAACGTTGCTGTACGGCGATGCCGTGGCTGCATCAGAAGATGTACCTGGCCGCGAAGCTGCGGCCCTCGTTACCAACTGACGCCACGACTTCTGAACCCTGTGACACCCCTTCATCAAGATGGAGGCATGATCAAAGCAGTCGCACCACAAAACGATTCTGGAACCACGCCCCAAGAACAACTGACGCTGCTGCCGTCACCCGCGACCAACCCGCGTTTTGCTCTGAGCGAATCGACGCGCAAGCGTGGCCTACGTCATGTCGCTGAGATTCGCCTTCATCTAGCGGCCCGGTCGTCAGCCCAGGTCGGCCAGATTGGGATTGGAACAACCGACCACGACATTGCGGCATAATTCCCCGGCCTACCTCGCGCCGGTTCACCTTGAATAGTCTCTGACCATGAAGGTCGCTCTTACCGTCGACGATTTCATCCGTCGCGCCGAACTGGTCTACCCCGACCGAGTCGCTGTAGTTGATGAACCTGACCAGCCTGCTGAATCCTGGGGATCGATCACGTATCAGGAAATGGCCGAACGCGCCCGCGCACTGGCCGCCGGGCTCGACCAACTTGGCATTGCCGAGGGCGAGCGCGTTGCGATGGTCAGCCACAACTCAGCACGCCTGCTGACCGCACTGTTCGGAGTGTCGGGATCTGGGCGAGTGCTTGTACCGATCAACTTCCGGCTCGCGGCCGAAGAGGTGCGCTACATCATCGAGCACTCCGGCGCCCGACTGCTGCTGGTCGACCCCGAACTCGCCGTTGCGCTTGAGGGCGTCGAGTGCGAGCGCAAGATGATCATCGGCGCCGATAGCGATGCTGAGCTGCTGAGGTTCGACACCGAACCGGCCCATTGGAACGCCGACGAAGACGCTACCGCCACTATCAACTACACCTCGGGCACCACTGCACGCCCGAAGGGAGTGCAGCTGACCCACCGCAACGTTTGGCTAAACGCCTCCATTTTCGGGTGGCACATGGGTGTCACCGACCGCGACGTCTACCTCCACACGTTGCCGCAATTTCACTGCAACGGCTGGGGAATGCTCTATGCCATCACCGGAATGGGGGCTGAACACATCATTCTCCGCAAGGTCGACGGCGTCGAAATTCTGCGCCGCGTCGAGGAGCACGGCGTAACTCTGATGTGCGGTGCGCCAGCCGTGCTCAACGCGATCCTCGACGCGGCAACTGGGTGGGAGCAACAAACTGGGCGTCCGATACCCGGTCGCGACCGAGTGCGCATCGTTGTAGCTGGGGCACCGCCACCGACATCCACCATCGAGCGATGTGAAACCGAACTCGGTTGGGAGTTCGTTCAGATCTATGGCCTGACCGAAACCACCCCCGTCATCACCATCAATCGAAACCGCTCGGAGTACGACGACCTCACCCCTGGCGACAGAGCAGTCCGGCTCAATCGTGCGGGAGCGCCAGTGGTCGGTTGCTCAATGGACGTCAGCTCCGACGGCGAAATCATGGCCCGCGGCAACATGGTGATGGGCGGGTACTGGGAGCAGCCTGAAGCGACCGCGGCCGCCATCCGCGACGGCTACTTCTACACCGGCGACGGCGGCTCGATCGACAACGACAACTATGTCGTTATCTCTGACCGCAAGAAAGACGTCATCGTCTCCGGTGGCGAAAACGTGTCGTCAATCGAAGTTGAAGACGCGATCTTCCGGCATCCCGACGTAACCGAAGTTGCGATTATTGGTGTCCCGAACGAACAGTGGGGAGAACAGGTCACTGCCTTGGTCGTAAAAACCCCCGGTAGCGAACTCAGCGAGGCCGACGTAATCAGTTGGACCAAATCGCTCCTCGCCGGGTACAAGTGCCCGAAACAAGTTGAGTTCCGCACCGAACTCGCAAGAACGGCGACCGGCAAGCTTCAGAAATTCAAGCTCCGCCAGCCATTTTGGGAAGGTCACGACCGCCAGATCAACTGAATCGGTTGATCGACGGTCGCACGCCTTCGCGCTACTGCTGGCGTCCGAGGAAACCCGCGAGCTGATCAGCGTTGCTGGCATCGGCGTCAACCTCTTGTTGAGCGCCGAAAGGAGCACCCTCGGGGCCGCGGAAGGAATCCGAAATGGCCTGTTGCGACTGAGCCAGAAGCCCCGCAGCCAATTCGGGTGCCAGGTTGGTGTCTTGTCCTGTGGCCTTGGCCAAGTCCCAACCATGCTGGAACGTGTCAGTCGTCGCTAAGCCCAAGACGGCAAAGCCCGGCATCTCACCGAAGGGCATTTTCACCATTTGCTGCAATACGCCCTCGGCAGAGAAGGCAGCAAGACTCGCTGCGGTCGCCTCATCGAACGCGGCGAGGTAGTCGCCCGCGGCGTAATCGGCAGCTTCTGCTGGGGGCTTTCCCTGCATACCAGCGACAAAGAAACCCTGGCCGGCAATGATGTGATTAATCACCTCAGAGACATCCCACGATTCGCACGGCGTCGAAGCCTGGAGTTGCTCCGGCGTGATCGCGGCCATCACCCCACGGGTACTCGCAATTGCTTGTTCAAAAGTCTGTGTACTCATTCCAACTCCTCGGGTTGCGGAACGCACAAACTAGCTTCCCAATACTCAGGCGTCGCACCAGGTCATTCGGCGGCGATTGTTAGGCCTGCTTGACGCATTCGATCAAGAGATGCCTACACTGCGAACATGGCCCCCAAGAACCACCGGTTTAGAAATGCTGGAGCAGCATTGTTTGGCGTTCTCGCACTTACGGTCGGCATGGCCGCGTGCAGCAGCGACGACGCGGGCAGCAATGGCAGTGTCACGATCTACTCCGGCCGCAACGAAAGCCTGATCCAACCAATCCTCGATGACTTCAGCGACGAAACCAACATCGATGTCAAGGTCAAGTACGGTGACTCCGCCGACCTCGCGCTACTAGTAGAGGAAGAGGCCGCCGCTGGCAACGTGCAAGCCGACGTCTTCCTGTCTCAGAGCCCCGGTTCAATTGGATTCCTGGAGCAGAACGAGCGGCTGGCCGTACTCCCAGCGGCAACACTTGATCTCGTGCCCCCGACTGTTCGCGACGCAAGCGACAAATGGATTGGGTTCTCGGGCCGGCAACGGGTGCTCGTATACAACACCGACTTGGTTGATCCGGCAGACCTCCCCGAGAGTGTCTACGAGCTCACAGAACCGGAATGGAACGACCGGGTCGGCGTCGCCCCGAGCAATGGTTCCTTCCAGGATTTCGTCACTGCGATGCGCTCAACCGATGGCGAAGACGCAACCGCTGAATGGCTCGACGGACTCGCCGCGAACGACCCGGTGACTTACCCGAAGAACTCCGCGATCGTGGCCGCCGTCGGCCGAGGCGAGGTTGATGTCGGGCTTGTCAACCACTACTACAACTATCGGGCGCTCGCCGAGAATCCCGATCAGCCCAGCGCCAACCACAACTTCGCCCCCGATGACCCCGGATCGATCCTCATCGTCACCGGCTCAGCGATCCTCGAAGGAAGCAATAACGCCGACAACGCGGCCGCGTTGATCAATTTTCTACTCAGCCCAGCTGGGCAGGAATACTTCGCTAACGAAACTTTTGAGTACCCCCTGGCGATCGGTATGGAGCCTGCAGCCGAGGTCCCTGCAATCGAGTTCGGTGACGTGAGCGGGTTCAACTATGGCGAACTCGGCGGAGGCCTGGAGCAGACTCGCGTCATGATCTCTGAATCAGGGCTCGAGAGCTGAACCAACGACTCGGCGGCAGCGGGCAACACGATCGCTAGCGTTGACATAGTGCCAAGGGCAGCCCGATCCGCCTTCACGCCAAACCGGCTGCTCAGCATCGTTATTGGCGCGGCCTTCGCGGGCCCCGCAGCCTTCGTTGTCTGGCGGACACTGCGACTGGGCGCCTCGCTTCCCGACACACTGGCCGAGGTCCCGGCCCCACTGTGGCGAACGATCCAACTTGCGGTGCTGGTATCGACAACCGCAGCGGTGCTCGGGACCGGACTTGGTTGGCTGACGACGCGGACCAACCTGCCAATGCGGCGAGTGTGGCGAATTGTTCTCGTACTCCCCTTGGTCCTACCTTCGTTTGTGGGAGCGGCCGCGTTCATTGCGGGGCTCGCTCCCGGCGGCATCATCCACGACGCCCTCGACGTTGTGGGCATCGACGCACCAAGACGGTTTCGTGGGCTCGGAGCTTCATGGTTGGTCCTGTCGGCATTCACGTACCCCTACGTGATGTTGCCGGTGATGGCAAGAATGGTTGGGCTTCGTTCAAGCCTCGAAGAAAGCGGCCGCCTGTTGGGCCTGTCGGCAAGCGCCACCTTCTTGCGAATAACCCTGCCGCAGTTGAAGCCAGCCATTCTGGGCGGCTCGCTACTGGTGTTTCTCTACACGGTGAGCGAGTTCGGCGCTGTTCAACTGCTCGGCTATGACACTCTCACCAGGGTCATCTACGCGACTCGTCAAACCAATCGAGCGCTGTCCTTCGCGTCCGCCAGCGTGGTGTTGATCCTGGCGTTAGGCGTCGTCGCTCTTGAGCGGTCACAACGTGGGCGGGTGACTCCCGACGAACGAGCATCGCCACTCCCCTCCCGCACAATCATCCTTGGCTGGCGGGCTATTCCGGCGCTACTCGCATGCCTCTTCGTCGCTGGAATCGGCCTATTCGTGCCGCTGCTAAGCCTCGGGACTTGGGCGCGACGAGGTCTCGCCGACGGCCGCGTGAGTCTGTCGGACCTAGTTGATCCGGCAATCAGCACGGCCACGGTTGCAGTGACCGCCGCCGTACTGGCGGTGATCGTCGTACTACCAGTGGCGATCGGATCGATCCGCCGACCACACCCCACCTCGCGGATCGCTTCGGTATTCGTGATTGGGGGCTTCGCAATACCCGGACTCGTGATCGCACTGGCGCTCGCGGTGATGACCCTGAACACCCCCCTATTGGACCGCTTCTACCAAACGATGGGTCTGCTGGTCCTCGCCTATGTGATTCACTTCGGGAGCCAGGCCCTCGCCGCGACCGAAACCGCCGTAGGTGCAGTGCCCACTCAACTGCGGGACTCAGCAAAGTTGCTCGAACCAAATTGGTTTCGCCGCACCTGGCGCGTTGATCTACCTCTCATGCGGCCCGGGCTTGCCGCGGCAGGCGGGCTCGTGATGCTCTCGACCCTGAAGGAGCTACCAATCACGCTGCTGTTGTCGCCGATCGGGTTCAGCACTCTCGCAACCGAGGTCTGGTCGTCGTACGAAGAGGGGTTCTATGCCGCCACAGGGCTGGCCTCTCTGGTGCTAGTGGCGATCTCAGCATTGCTCACCTGGGTACTTGTACTGCGCAACAGCGAGGCAGTATCAAGCTAGCCTTACACTCAATGGCGAGCACACTCGATACGGAGCCGGAAGACCCCACAACGGGTACCCCGCCCAACGCCGGAACCCAGACCGGGGCATCTATTGCGATCAGCGACGTCACGGTTGCCTACGACTCCCCTGATGGCGCAGATACCCCTATCGACGCCGTTCGTGACGCGACCCTTGAGATCTCTGCCGGGTCGATCGTTGCATTACTCGGACCCTCTGGGTGTGGGAAAACTTCCCTCCTGCGCGCTGTTGCCGGGCTTGAACGACCCCGCACCGGGTCCATCACAATCGGCGGACGAGTCGTCAGCGACAGTCACACTTGGATGCAACCCGAGCGCCGCAACGTCGGCATGGTTTTTCAAGACGGGGCGCTCTTCCCTCACCTAACGGTCGCCCAGAACATCACCTTTGGGCTGCGTGGCTCGGCGAACAAGATGTCGAAACGTGCCAGAACAAAACAGGTCGAAGAGATGCTGCACTTGGTCGATCTCGACGAGTTCGGCGACCGACTACCAGGAACATTGTCAGGCGGTCAGCAACAGCGTGTCGCTCTGGCTCGCTCGCTCGCACCGCAACCTTCTGTGCTCCTGCTCGATGAGCCATTTTCTGCGCTCGACGCCGCCCTTCGTCTACAACTCCGCGCTGAGGTCGCGCGCATTGTGCGGCGGATTGACGTGACGACCATTTTCGTAACTCACGACCAAGATGAGGCATTCGTCCTTGGCGACCAGGTAGCGGTCCTCCGTGACGGCCGGATCGAGCAGGTCGGCACTCCCGACGATCTATACCGGCGCCCAAACACGCGCTGGGTTGCAGGATTCGTCGGCGAGGCCAACCTAATTCGCGGACGATTCGACTCTGCCGTCGACGGCGCCACACCACACGAGCACGTTGGCGAGCCGAACAACACGTCCGGCGTCCAGCCCAACTCCCTCGTGGCTAACACCCTCCTCGGTCCGGTCCCGCTGAGTACAGAGCAAGGGCGTGCCCACGGTGATGTCGAAGTACTCGTTCGCCCCGAACAAGTAGAGCTACGTCCCGGTGACTGTGCGCTGATCACCGATGTTGAGTACTACGGACACGACGTGCGCTACGAGTTACAACTCAACGACGGCTCCATCCTGGCCGCCCGAGCCACATCGAGCGAGCTCTACGAGAACGGCGATCGGGTCTGTGTGAGATTCAGCGGAGGCCCAACGGAGGCCTGGCCGACCGCCGGCTCGGCACACTCGTGTCGTCCGCTACCTACCGACTTCCGGATCGGTTAGCGATCACCGTCGCTCAGTCGGAAGTTGTTCCGCTGCTGACCGAATAGACCGCACTGACAGCATCGTTGCTGCGAACGGGTTCAGCCGCTGAGGAATCCGCCAGCGATCAGAGCCTTGTCAATTATCCCCGCGAGCCGAGGTGTGTCGCTTGGGTAGCCGCCACTCACGGTTACGGCCCACGTCACATTGTCGGCGCGGTCGAGCACCATTGCATGGGTGCTCTCGATCGTGCCTGTATGACCTGAGTTGCCGTTGCCATAGAGAATCAGACCCATTCCGTAGCCCCGATCCGGCGTCTGCGGGGTGTTTGCGCTGGTCTTCATGAGTCCGACTGTTTCCTGGGACAACGGCTTCCATCCCGACGTTTCTGGGTCGAGGGAATCGACAATGGTCACGATGTCTGCGGGCGTCGCAATCCATCCGCCCGCGGCGCCAAGAGCTTCCATGTAGTTACGGCCAGGCGTGGTGACATGCTCGATCTCGTCGGGCCCGGGGTCAACCGTCGCCGCTAGCCGCATCCCCGAAATTCCGAGAGGTGTAAGCAAGTGCTCGTAAACCGCCTCCTCATAAGGCATCTCGGTCAGCTGCTCAATCAACAGTCCGAGAACGCAGTAGTTCATATTGCTGTATTGGAAGCTCCCCCCAGGAGTCCCCCGCAAGGACGAGCTGAAGCCGACCGCGGCTGCCTCACGACATGACCCGACCTGACCGCCGAAGAAGAGGTTCTCGTACTTCGAGAACCCCGAGGTATGGGTAAGCAGTTGCCGAACGGTGACGTCGGTCGTACCAGGCCGGGGGTTGGCGACATCTAGGCCCTCCGCGATCGTCGCACCAACCGGCTCATTCAAGCCGACCACTCCGTCCTCCACGAGCTGCAGTGCAACAATCGCTGTAATCGTCTTGGAGATGCTCGCGATTCGGAACCGATCCTGAGTCTCGGCACCTTCAAAGGATGCAGATGATCGAAGTCCCATCGCCGCTCGGTGAACAATCTCACCGTCGACGGAGACAGCGACAGAGAGAGCATTCGACCCGCCACCGATAACAGTGCGTTGCAGATGGTCATCGAAAGCATCCCACCCTGTGAGTGTCGGGATGACTTCGGTTGCATCTGGCCTAAGCGACGGTGGGAGCGGCGCAATCGTGACACGATCCACATCCGGATCGGGAAACTCCTCAAGCTCGATATCGACGAACAGCTCGGGCAGCGTCGTAGCTACTTGCTGCGACGTAGCTAGTCCGCCCGATTCTGCAGTCGGTGCAGAACAAGACGCCAGTAAGGCCCCGACCGCCACCGCCAGAGGCAGCACTCGACTCGGTCGTCCGAACATCCCAACATGATGACCTCCCGTACCGCTCGAACCGCGGCACCCCCGATGAGAGTCCGCGCGAGCAGGTCGCGCTGAACCTCATCGAGAATCCCGATCAAGGGAGCCACCGTTACGAATGCGCCCGCGGAGAACCACTGGGCGCCTGACGGGATCCGTCCGAAAGTTGGTGCCAACAATCTCAATCTCCCCAATTGGGAAGCTCAGCAGTTCAACGTCTTCGCGTTCAGCTAACCCATTGCTGCGCAGCGTCTCAGAAACCGTCGCCGACGTTGCAGCGAGGACTACAGAATCACCAGCGGCAATCGTCAGCTCTGGCTCGTGGCGCCATCAACCTTTTGCGGCCGACGCCGGAGCTGAAATTGGCACCTCGCCCGACCCGCCCGCTCCAATGAGGGGTCGCGCAACAAAGCACGCGAGGGAGATGCGCCGAAACGGGATCGAGGGTCTGGGTTAGGTCTGGTCGAGGACGGCGCGGGCGACGATGTCCATACCAAAACCAGTGAGGATCGCCAGATACAGCAAGCCGGTCGCGGCCATCACTGCTGAGTAGTACCGCTCCTTGAGGGCGGCCTTGGTAATCATGATCAGGATGATGGTGGTGATTGCACACATCGCCCACATCCACCCGAGCATCCCTCCCCATCCATCGTCAACAGTTCCTGTAAACACCGCGAACATCCCCGTCGGAAGCAGCATTACGGCAACTTCGAACGGCCACAGCCACGCCAACGCATTCACCATCTCGTTGAGCAGCCTGCGAGGCAGACCCGGCTGGGTGAGATACCAGTGCCCAAGCAACATGGCGTCGGAAATCGCACCGATGAACGCTGCGCCAACCAGCGTGCGCGCCAATGCCACTGCCGTGTTGCCGTCAGTATCGATCGAAGCCGCAACCAATCCGACAGTTCCGATCAATGCCGGAACGAGATCAAGAATTGGGGGAAACTCAGGTCCCGAAGGCCGCTCGGAGCCGTCCTCAACGGCCTGATCGGCCGCGCGTTCGATCCCCGTCATCGCCGCGACCCGCTCGGTTCGGCGATCAAAATCTGCTTGCTGACCCGAGACGCCGGCCTCCTTGCGCTGCACGGAAACGACAAGCGCCACGACACAAGCGATCATTACGCCAACCGATGCAGCCTCTCGCACAGGCACGACGTCAAACGCGAGACCCGCCGCTAAGGACCCCGCAGCGAAGCAGAAATACACTCCACGCAGCAACCAGCCGTAACCAAGGCTGGCGATTCGACGCCGCGTCGTGAACCAACAGAAGAGCATGCCGCCAGTCGCCCACTGCAGCAGCACCGTTGCGGCATCGAGGCTGATCACGGTCGAGCAGGGTAACGCCGTAGCCTGACCGCTCCATGGCAACAGTCCAGCGATCTCAACCAACCTGCGGGGTCAAGCGCCTCAGCGCGACCATTCTGACGTTGGTCTGCGCCACCGCTCTGGCTGGCTGCTTCACCGGCCAGCGGCCTAGTTTCGAGAACGACGAGCCGCTCGAAGCCGAAACCGGAGTCACTGAAGTTGATGCGATTCTCGAGCGCCTCGACGCCGTCGGACCAACTCAGTTCACCGCAAACTACGAAATCCTCACCCGACTCGGGTCGCAAGACTCCACGGCCACAGTCGTCCAAGCCGACAACAGCCGCCGCTCGATCACGATCAACGACGTTCGGTTCATCGACAGCACTGACAAGACGGCCACCTGCAACCTGCAAAGTGGCGAATGCGAAGCGACACTCAACGACGCTCGCGTCAGCGACCTACAGATGAACCACAACTTCTACGCCCGCAGCTTTGCCCGACGACTCCGAGTCGATACCAACCGCCGCGTGGGCGAAGTGAACGGCTACACGATTACCCAGGCCGACCAACAGGTGCAGTGCGTCGATATTCCGGTAACCGGGGGCAACGTCACCTATTGTGCGCTCGACTCTGGTCCCCTCGCCCGCTATGACGGCGCCGACCTGTTTATTGAGATGACTTCGTTTAGCGACGTGCCTGACGAATCGGCATTCGCAACCGAGTAGGTCCCAAGCAGATTCGCTAGACGCTGACGAGCGAATGATCCGAAGCGTTGAGCGCCAATGGTCCGCTCGGGGTCGCCACCACGATGTCTTCGAGCCGCATCCCCCATTTGCCGGGCACGTAGATACCTGGCTCGATGCTGTAGGCATGGCCGGCTTCGAGCGGCAGGGAGTTCCCCTCAACGATGTATGGGTCCTCGTGTTCTTCCATCCCAATGCCGTGCCCGGTGCGGTGGATGAAGTACTCGCCGTATCCGCCATCGACGATCACCTGACGAGTTGCCCTATCGACCTCTTCACAGGGGGTACCCACAGCCCCAGCCTTGACGCCAACCTGCTGTGCCGTTTGCAACACCGCATATGCGTCGGCGACTTCGGGATCAATCGGGCCGGTGAATACACATCGGGTCGTGTCAGAGCAGTATCCGGCCATCGTGCCGCCGAAATCGCACAGGACGATTTCGCCCTCGCGGATCACTCGACTGCCCGCGTGGTGATGCGGACTGGCGGCATTTTCACCCGCGGCGACGATCGCGAAGTTCACCTTCTCGTGCCCTTCAGCGATAATCCGCCGGCTCAGTTCAGCCGAGACCTGCGCCTCAGTTCGCCCGACGAGCTCAATTTCGCCGCGTTGCAGCTCGCCCGCGATCTTGTCGACAGCTGCTCCCGCCAGCGCGAGCGCATCGATCTCCGCCGGGTCTTTGGCCATTCGCAGTGCACCAACAACGTCAACAGCTCGCGTGTACTCGGTCCCCTGCAAGTGCGGCATCAACTCGACGAGGAATCGGGCCCACATCTGGTCACCAATCGCGACCCGTTTCGACCCTGAAGCCAGCTTGCCGACAATCGAAGTGGGGTCCTCCGTTTCTCCCCAAGGGAACAGCTCAAACACCCCCTGCTGTTCGGCCACGCGCGGCGCCTCAAGCGCCGGAATCAGCATCGTCGCGTCACCGTCACGCGGTACGACCAGCATTGTCAGCCGCTCCAGCGGCATTGCCGTATAGCCAGTGAGGTACGGCAAGTCGTGCCCAACCGACAGCAGCAACGTGTCGATCTGCTGCTCAGCCATCGCCGCCCGCACCCTGGCCATCCGCTTCGCGTACACGGCAGAGTCAGCAGCAGATCCAGGAGTAGTCACCACCGCAGTCTGCCACCCCAACAACAGTCCGTCAGCCCGTTTGCGGCCGGTTTTTGGGACGCATGTGGCAGAAAACGACATACAAACGTTGCATCTGGCTGTGAGGTGGGGTTATTCGGAGGTTGTCACTACTGGAGCGTCATCGATGTCGGAGAACTCCACGTCGGGGCCCTGCTCGAAGTACTGCTGCATGCTGGGCGGGCGCACCGGCTCCCAGTTGCCGCAGTCGCCGTTGGCCATCGCTAGGTCTTGGCAGACAGTGTCACGGGTGATTAGCCACTTGCCATCGATCAGCACCGCGATCCCATAACGATTTGACAGAGAAACTGTACTTGGCCGATCAATGCCACCTGTCTCCACCTGGTATCGGAACCAGGCTTCGGTCGGCGTCGTGAATACGAGTTCATCGATGATTGCCGATGCGCTCTGCGCCTCCGCGGAGAAGCCGCCTTCGAAGGCCGCTTCGCGAGCCTCCTCGACTCCTGTGTCGTCGTTCAGAAGAACAGCCTCGGGGTCTTCCCGTAACTCCACATCGTAAAGTTGAGCCATCGTGCTGACAATTTCAGCCTCTGCAGCTGCAGGATCGGCCGGTTGTTCGCCGGCGTCTGGGAGTGCTGGCGGCGGCGGCGTACATGACTCGCGATACTCCGGGTCGTAGAAACCGCCGCTTCCATCGGATTCGATAACAATCGCGTCGGAGCCACCCACAAACTCGACGTTGGCCGCACTCGAGAACGGACCGCCCAACTCACCGAGCCCGCCAGACTGGGGCCCAAGGTCGGTCGGGTTAGCGAGTACCGCGATTCCGTTCTGTGGGGCGACGCTATCGACCGCGCCATCGTCGAACGTGATGTTCACCTGGGTGACGTCAGGCGGTGTTTGCACCACAACTACAGAGTGCGGCTGGCCGTCGACAAAACCAAGATCCACCCTGGAGATCGCTCGCCCCTCAAATGGTTCGCTGAACCAGCCGACGGCGCCCAGGTCGATGACCCCGTTGCCGCCAAGGGCGATACGCATCTGACCGCTCGCAAAGCACCATGGAGGCGGCTGCCACCCCGGCCCGCCCATCGGGCCGTCGTACATGTTCCCGCCCATTCCCGACGTATCCCCGAGGTGGGCACGCAGTGTGAAACCGGTATCTGTAGTTCGCTCAAATAGTAGCTCCATCTCCTGCCCCGGGTAGCCCAT
>JAHRVJ010000097.1 GCA_019090765.1 Ilumatobacteraceae bacterium | reverse complement strand
TCACGGCGTCGATCTGCAATGTCTCGTGGAACGCTTCGGCGGTTTGCACCGCATCTTGGCCGGTCATGGCATCGATAACGAGGAACGTGTAGTCAGGCTCAACGACGCCAGAGATCTGACGAATCTGCTCCATCATTTCGGAATCGATCGAGAGCCGGCCAGCGGTATCGACAATCACTACGTCGCGACCGAGACGCTTGGCCTCGTCGACCCCCGCCGACGACGCGCGAACAGGGTCGGTGGGGTCGGAAAACACTGGTACGTCGATTTGGCCGCCAAGGGTGCGGAGCTGTTCGACCGCCGCCGGGCGTTGCAGGTCTGCCCCGACAAGCAGTGGTTGTCGACCCTGAGCCTTGAACCAGGCGGCGAGCTTGGCTGAGTTGGTGGTCTTTCCTGAACCTTGCAGGCCAGCCATCAGCACCACAGTTGGTGGCTTGGAGGAATAGGTGATCGACAGCGTCTCACCGCCCAATGCGCGGGTCAGTTCCTCGTTAACTGCCTTGACCACCTGTTGAGCAGGATCGAGAGCATCAGAACGGGTGGCCCCGAGTGCCGCTTCGCGAATTCGGGTGGTGAGTGTTCGGACAACGGTGACGTTGACGTCGGCTTCGAGCAGCGCTGTACGAATCTCCTTCATCACCTCATCGATGTCAGCTTCGGTGAGGCGGCCCTTGCCACGAATCTTCTTGACGATTCCTTCGAGGCGATTGGAGAGATTGTCGAACATCAGCGTCGAGTTTAGCGGCCTCAAGCCGATCAGATCAGCCTGTTGGCAATGCTAAACAGACCGTGGTCACTTGGGCGCCCGCTACTCAGTTGCGTGGCACTTCATTCCACGGGCCGGCCTTGTCGAGACGCGGCTCACCGGGCAGTCCAAGTACTTGCTCGCCGAGGATGTTGCGCATGATCTCCGACGTGCCGCCCTCGATTGAATTGGCCCGCACCCGCAAGAAGGAATAGCGCGTCCCTCGGCTAGCGCCATCGAGATCAAGGTCCTCCGGGCGGCGGAAGGTGAAGTCATAGCCGACCAGGCCATCGGGGCCGAGCAGTTCGATACAAAACTCGTACAGCGCCTTGTTGAGCTCAGAGTACGAGAGCTTCGCAATCGACATTTCCGGGCCCGGGTTGCCCGCCTTCGCATTCTCGCCGGCACGACGATTGGTAAGGCGCCCGACCTCGGCCCTTGCCCAGAGCTGCATCATCTGGTCTTTACGCGGACCGGTCTGCAGCGACGGGTCAAGATCGTTCCAGATCTTGACGGCCTCATTAGCGGCCGCACCGCGCTTCACGACGCGTCCACCACCACCGCCGATCGCGTTGCGTTCGTTCATCAACGTTGTGAGGCTGGCGCGCCAGCCTTCACCGACGTCGCCAATACGGTGAGCGTCGGGTATCCGAACGTCGGTCATGTAGACCTCGTTGAACTCAGCCTCACCGGTGATCTGGCGCAATGGCCGAACTTCAACACCCTCGGCCTTCATATCAAGGGCGAAGTAGGTCATCCCCTTGTGCTTTGGGAGCTCCGGGTCGGTGCGAGTGACCAGCATGGCGAAGTCGGCGAGGTGAGCAAGGGTGTTCCAAACTTTCTGCCCGTTGACTAGCCACTCATCGCCATCACGAAGAGCACGCGTGGCGAGGCCCGCGAGATCAGATCCGGCGCCGGGCTCAGAAAATAGTTGGCACCACCGCTCTTCGCCGGTGAACATCGGCCGCAAGAACCGTTCCTTGGCTTCGACGCTGCCGTGAGTAACGATCGTCGGGCCCGCGAGCGCCATGAAGAAAGTGGTTGGGTCGGTCGGCGCTGCGCCAGCATCACGAAGCCGACGCTCGACGATCCGGTTCAGTTCCGGGCGAACACCCAGCCCACCGAATCCTTCCGGGAAGTGCACCCACGCCAAGCCAGCGTCGTAACGGGCCCCACGGAACTCGACGTTGTCGGTGTCGCTCGGATTGTGCTCACCCAACAGTGCCTCGATCGCCTCCGAAACCCGCCGCGTCTCATTATCCCCTGCCTGCTCGGCCCGATCTCTAATAGTGCCACTCATCCCCCAATCCTGCCAGATTCAGATTCCCCCGCCCCATCCGATCCCCTAGCCGCTCACCCCCTCACCCGAAATTTGCTGTGATTCGAACGCATAGCGCGCGTATCACAGCAAATTTCAAGCGGCTCAACCTTCCGACCCTGAAATTTGCTGTTGATCGAACGCATAGCGTTCGATCAACAGCAAATTTCGGGTGTGTTTCCGACGAGGTGGCCTCGGGAAGAGTGGCGGCACTACTGGTTGAAGAGGGCGGCGACGAATTCTTGAGGATCGAAGGGGATCAGATCGTCGATTGTTTCGCCGATTCCGACGAGCTTGATCGGGATCCCGAGCTCAGTCTCGATAGCGAACACGATCCCGCCCTTAGCTGATCCGTCGAGCTTGGTCAGCACGACACCCGTAACCGCCGTCGCCTCGCCAAACTCACGCGCCTGCATCAAGCCGTTCTGGCCGGTAGTCGCATCAATCACAAGCAGCGTTTCGGTAACTCGCCCGGCGCCCTTCTCAGATACCCGCCGAACCTTGCGCAATTCTTCCATCAGGTTCGACTTGGTGTGCAGACGGCCCGCAGTATCGGCCATCACCAGTTCAACCTCTCGGCTCCCGGCGCGCTCTACAGCATCGAAAATTACCGAACTCGGATCTCCACCCTCGGCGCCACGAACGATTTCGGCGCCTGATCGGTCTGCCCAAGTGGTCAACTGCTCGGCCGCGGCTGCGCGAAACGTATCACCAGCGGCCAGCAGCACAGTACGGCCATCAACGATCTGCTGATTAGCGAGCTTGCCGATGGTCGTGGTCTTGCCTACGCCATTCACGCCAACAAACATCCAAACGTTGGGGCTCTTCGCGTCACCCGGCACAAAGATCAGCTCTCGATCGGCGCCTGCCAGTCGATCCCCCATTTCTGCCTGCAATTCGTCGAGCAATGCCTGAGGCTCGGTGATCTCCTTGGCATCGACCTTCGCTCGCAGGCCGTCAAGCAGTTCTGTGGTAATCCCCACGCCAACATCAGCGCGCAGCAATGCTTCCTCCAACTCCTCGAACGTTTCATCGGAGATGTCGCTCCGGCCGAGCACACCAGCGAATGCACCAGCGAAAGTCGAGCGTGCTTTCGATAGGCGGTCCCTCAGCGAGACCGGCTTGGGAGGTTCAGGTGCCTCTTCGGGGCGCTCCTCCAGGAG
>JAHRVJ010000096.1 GCA_019090765.1 Ilumatobacteraceae bacterium | reverse complement strand
GCACTTCGTTTTGTTCGTCGGCAAGCACTCGTTTCAGCTTCTTGGCGCTCGCCACGATCAGCGGTGTGAGTTCGATGTCGCGCTGCTCAAAAGCCGTAGGTGCGGCCTCGACGTCGTCTTCAGCCGAGACTTGATCGTCGGTGGCCAACGGGATGACGACGGCTTCTTCAACCAGGTCGGGCGCGGCTTGTTCGACCGCATCGTTGCCAACTACCTCATCGTTGCCAACTACGTCATCGTCCACGGCATCGGCTCGCAGCCGTGCGAACAAGTCGACCACGACGTCATCGTGATTGGCGTGGTTGCTGTCGGCGTCGGAGTCCACAACTTGAGCAGCACCACCCTCGGCTACTTCTTCAAGGTCAGTGACCTGGTCACCCACGTCGCCGGTTTCAATTGCATCGCTAAACCGACTGATCTCCACAACAGCTTCAGCATCGTCAGCAGGCTCGGCCTCTGGCTCCGCGCTAGCTGAGTCCTCGCTGGCTGGCTCACCCTGATGTTCCAAGCCTTCCGATTCCTCGGCTTCACGTTCTTCAGCTTGTGGTTCCTCGGCATCAACAGCCTCGGTATCTGCCTCTTCGTCGTTCGGAGATTCGTCGTTCGGAGATTCGGTGCTCGGGGAATCGGTATTCAAAGGTTGACTATCGACGGGTTTTGGGCGAGGGCTGTTCGGAACCATCACCGGAACAGGGCCGGTAGTGGGAGAAAGGTTCACGTACTCATCGGGCTCACCCAGCGGCTGCAACTCAGCAACAACATCAACCGCCACGATGCGGGCCCGTTCGAATGACTGCATCAGACGGTCGCGCCCGTGCAGCAGTTGCTCAATCTGCTCGCGCGCCAACTCGCGGCGCCGGGCCAACTCGCTCAGCACGCGCTCGCGGTAGGCCCGAGCTTCGTTGACCATCTCGCGACCTTGTTGCTTCGCCATCGCGACTTCGGCCTCGGCATCGGCGCCAGCATCGGTACGGCGACGTGACACTTCCACCTCAGCCTCTTCACGCACCCGGGAAGCCTCGCTGCCCGCCTCGCCCAGCATCTGCTTGGCGCTCTCCTCAGCCTTCGCACGAATCTCAGACGCGCTTTCGCGGGCCGTCATCAATACACGCGCGGTTTCCTCACCCAGCAGCCGGGTCAGCGTTTGCTCGTCAAGGTTGACCGATTCGAGATCAGGATTGGATTGCGCGGATCGCAACTCGCGCTCAAGGAACCGTTCACGTTCTTGCAGACGTCCCAGCTCGGCCGCGACCATCCGCAGGAAGTCACGCACCTCGTTCTGGTCAAATCCCCGACGAGTCGTGGCGAAAGCCGCGTCAGCGACTGACGTCGGCGACGACGGGTCAGGGCGGGCAAATGACATAGCCATAGTGCAACGGTACGCGGATCGACACGCCGTGTGGTGGCAATCGGTGAGTTAGCAACTAGCTGACCGGCACCAAGGGGGCGCCGCCGAGTTCGGCTAGCGCCCCAAGTGCTTCGTCCAACGTGGCCACCGGAACGATCTCAACGGCTCCGCGGCCCGCATCGTTGAGGCGTTCAAGGCCCTCGGGGGTCGTCAGCTCCGACTGTGATGCGGGCACCAGAAACACATCGACACCATTCTGATGAACCGCCGACACCTTCTGCGGCAGACCACCGATGGCGCCAACCGACCCATCGAGGGAAATTGTTCCGGTAACGGCAATGTTCCGCCCGCCGGTGAGACTGCCCGGCGACAATTCGTCGATCAAGGCCAAAGTGAAAGCCAGCCCGGCCGAAGGGCCACCGATGCCACCAGTTTCGATATCGACTTCGAACGGCAGCACGATGGCCCGCGTATCAAAGGGGATGAAACCAATAATGGTTCGCTCAGGATCATCGGGCGACGCCGACAACTCCACCACGACCGTTCGCTCACCCTCGCCGGGGCGCTCGATCAACAGCTCCACTTCGTCACCTGGCTGCTTATCTGCGAGCTGCTCGCTGAGCGTGTCAACCGAGTCGAGCTCAACTCCGTCAATCTCAATCAGCCTGTCGGCCGGATCAATTTCCGCGTCGGACGCTAAGAACTCCTCACAAGTTCCGTCACCTGCCTCAATCGCACACACGAGATCCTGAACGATCACTTCACCCGGTGTTATCTCAACGTCGTAGCCGAGCGTGGTCAGGGCCACATACTGCGCCTCTTGTTCGGCCGTCCGCATCTGCTGGAGGTTGAGTTCGCGCCGTTGAGTTGCGGTACGGACGCCGAACTTGTCCTCCCGAGTGATGAAATCGATCGCGGCATCATCTCGGCCGACGAACCACGACAGCACAGATTGAACCGGCGCGGTGACCGTCACGAAATAAAAGTCGCTCTGGGTTTCATACAGCTCGACATCGTCGGGTAGACCGCCGAACACAATGCGATCGTTAACAGGTTCAGCAGATGCCGGGGTCAGTGCGTACGGCGTCGGTTGCAGCTCCTCGGTCCGCCGGTTTTCCTTGTCGGAAACCCACGATGACGGCAGCACCGAACTAACCGCGATTACCGCCAGCAGCAGCAGCGCTAGCGCCGCGAGTGTCCACGCCCACCACCTGTTGGGTGGTGCGATGGGTACGATAGGTGTTGTCGTGTCTGTCACGGATCTCACTACTCGAGCTGGCTGGATTGCCGGGCTGGCCGTGTTGGCGCTGATCTTGGTCGGTTGGCGCAAGAATGCCAGAGCCACGGCCCAAACACCACGCAGGGAGCCAATTGTTCGCCGAAAGTGGGTGCCTGTCGGAATCGCCCAAACGACGGCCCCGCTCGATAAACGGTCCGGGCCACTGCGTCGAGTCTGGGCTGCGGTCGCCAGTTCTGGCATCGCAGTCGTGATGGGAGCGCTCGTCGCGATCGTGATTGCGTTCGGCACCGCCTACGTCGTTATCACTCTCACCGACCTCTTGAAACAATGACCGCAATCGATCGGCGCGCCGTAGCAATTGCCGGTCACAAAGGCGACACCGTTACTGCGCAACAGGGAATGGCCAGCCCCGATGCGGCTATTCGGGCAACGGCACTGGGAGCACTTGAGCGGCTCCAGGCGCTAACCGATGCGCAACTAAGCGAGGCTCTCCGCGACGGGTCGGTACTCGTTCGCCGTCGAGCCGCCGAAGTCTCAGCACGTCACAAGGGAGTCGACCTCGAACCGGCGTTGAACGACGAAGACCAACAGGTCGTCGAAGTGGCGGCGTGGGCATGCGGAGAACACGAGCAGGTCAGTGTGTCTACCCTCAACCGCCTGATCGACCTAGGCGCCAACGCCACCGATGCACTTGTTCGAGAGGCCGCGGTTGCAGCCCTCGGAGCGATTGGTGATCAACGCGGACTCGCAACGATTATCGAGGCGACCACCGACAAGCCCGCAGTTCGCCGCCGAGCCGTGCTAGCGCTGGCTCCCTTTGATGGTGACAATGTCGAGGCCGCCATCGAGGCGGCACTCAAGGATCGCGACTGGCAAGTCAGGCAAGCAGCCGAAGACCTCCGCCGCGCTCAGAACTTGTAGCGGTAGACGTTGGTCTCGCGGGCTTCAAACCCGATTCGTTGATAGAGCCGATTCGCGGCTTCCTTTGCCGGGCGGCTGGTCAGGCTCACGTCTTTCGATCCGCGAGTACGAGCCTCGGCGAGCGCCGCGTTGGTTAACGCCGCACCAACGCCGCGGCCACGAGCCGCCTCATCAACGACAACATCTTCGATCCACGCCTTAAGCCCAGTCGGAATGCGATAGAACGCGAGCGTCAAACTCCCGATGATCCCCTCCGTCGTCCCTTCCGACCCAATCTCTCTGGCCACGAACAGAACCGTCTCACTATTGTCGATGAGCGCGGCAAGTTGCTGCCGAGACGGCGGCGGCGAGCTCGACGACAACTGGGGAATTAGCCGTTCAAATGCAGCCAAGAGTTCATCGTCAACCGTGGCGACGGTATCGATGGTTACCGCTGATTCGTCCGCGGCGTCAGGCGCTACTGGGGATGGGTCTGAAGATGCGTCACTCACGACTTGCTGACGCTAGCTGGCCGCCGCCGATAGCG
>JAHRVJ010000095.1 GCA_019090765.1 Ilumatobacteraceae bacterium | reverse complement strand
CACGATTGGCCAATACGACGGTGACGGCATATGGATATGAGCATCGGCGTTGGCCTCTTCGATGGCGATTAGTTCCTCACCGCTAGCGACACGTTTGTATTCGTGCTGGTCACCCTCGCCGACATCTTCGTACTTGCGATGGAAGAACTCGTCGAGCGCGTCGACCTTGGGAATGCGGTCGAAGTTGTGTTCCTTGGGCGGGCTTGTGGTCAGCCACTCCAGGCTGCGCGAGTCCCACGGGTCTTCTGGGGCTGGCGGGTTCTTCCGACTGACCCAAATGTTGATGACTAGCAGGAATGCGCCAATACCGAGGACAAGGCTGCCAATCGTGGCGACATAGTTCCAGAAGCCAAGGTTGAAGAATCCGTCACCAGCTCGCTCCTCGGTCCAGATGTACATCCGCCTAGGTTGGCCCTGGAGGCCGATGATGTGCATCGGGCCGAACGTGAGGTTCATCCCAATCAGCATCAGCCAGAAGTTCCACTTGCCCCAAGTTTCGTTGAGCATCTTGCCGAACATCTTGGGCCACCAGTAGTAGAGGCCGGCGAGCAGACCGAATACACCTCCACCGAAGATCACATAGTGAAAGTGCGCCACGATGTAGTAGGTGTCGGTCTGTTGCGTGTCTGACGGAGCTACAGCATGGGTTACACCTGATAGGCCACCGATCGTGAACTCCACGATCAACCCAACCGCAAACAGCATGGCGGTGGTGAATTTGAGCTTGCCTCCCCACATGGTGAGCGTCCAGTTGATGATCTTCACGCCGGTCGGAATGGCAATCGCCATAGTCGCAACCGAGAACACCGCGACCGAGATCGGCCCGAGGCCCGCCGCGAACATGTGGTGAGCCCAAACTCCGAAGCCGACGAACCCAATGGCAGCCCCCGAGAACACAACGAACGGGTAGCCGAACAGCGGCTTCTTGGAGAAGACCGGGAGCACCTCAGACACGATGCCGAAGGCCGGCAGCACGATGATGTACACCTCAGGGTGACCGAATATCCAGAATAAGTGCTGCCATAGCAGCGGGTCAGCACCCTCTTCGACAGAGAAGAAGGTTGCGCCATAGTTCCGCTGGAACATCAGCAGGAACAGTGCAACTGTGATCACCGGCATCGCGAACAGCAACAGGAACTGTGTCACCAAACCCATCCAGGTGAAGATCGGCATGCGCATCAGCGTCATCCCAGGAGCACGCATGTTGAGCACAGTGACGATCAGGTTGATTGAGCTGACGAGCGATGCAACCCCGGTCAGCAGCAACCCAAGCACCCAGAAGTCGACACCGTTGCTCGGCGAGAACGGCACTGAGCTGTTGGGGGCGTACATGAACCAACCGCCGTCGGCGGCGCCACCGAGAATCCAAGAGGAGTTGATGAAAATGCCACCGAAGACGAAGAGCCACAAACTCAGCGCGTTGAGCCGCGGAAACGCGACGTCACGAGCACCGATCTGGAGCGGAATCATGTAGTTGGCAAATGCAGCGGCCATCGGCATCACGAACAAGAACACCATGGTGGTGGCGTGCATCGTGAACAGCTGGTTGTACTTGTCGGCCGAGAGAATCGATCCGTCGGCCTGAGCCAGCTGCAGGCGAATAAGGATCGCCTCGATGCCACCGACGAAGAAGAAGCCGAGCGCTACGACGCCATACATGATGCCGATCTTCTTGTGATCGACAGTAAAGAACCAGCCTCTCCATCCCGTCGACTCGACGGGGCGTCGGAAGTATCCGTAAGAGTTGGTTGGCGAAATCGGTGTTGCCCCGGAGGCCGCAGGCTGGGGGGTTTCAACTGGACGTTCGATGATGGCCATGGCTACTTAGCCTCCGTCACTGGCGTTCGAGTAGGTAGGCGACAATTTGATCAATCTGGTCTTCACTGAGGCCGAGATCTGGCATGCCGCGAGTTAGACCGTTGGTGTCCTCCAGTGCGCCAGAGGCGTACATCGGCTTCTTGGCCGGGGCATCACGAAGCCACTCGCGTAGCTCAACTGAGTTCAGACACTCAGGGGATACACCCTCAAGATATTTCTCGCCCACGGTCTCAGGTGGAGCGTCCCACACGTCGGCACGACACTCAGGAGTCAATAGGTTGAACGATGCCCCTGCAAAGGTGTTGCGGGTCATCAACCAACTCAGGTTGGGAGTGGCCCCTGAGTAGACCGCCGTGGCAGGTTTGGCAATGACGGGGTCGCCGTCAGAGTCGGTCAAGCCGTTGACTTGATGACAGCCGGAGCACTGGGCGATGAACGTTGACTCGCCCTCGGCAGCGAGCGTGCCTTCAGCGGGAGCGACGTAGTCGGCAGTTTGACCCTGCTTCCAGATCTCGAAGTCGTCAGGTTCCATCGCGATGACTTCCATCCGCATATTGGCATGCGAAAGGCCGCAGAACTCGGTGCACTGGCCGGCGTAGATGCCGGGCTCGTCTGCTTGGAGGCGAACGTGATGTACACGCCCGGGAACCATGTCACGCTTACCGTTGAGACGCGGGATCCACCAGGAGTGGATGACGTCGCGGCTTGTACCCCGCACCAGCACGTTGGTGCCGGTTGGAATAACCATCTGTCCCGAGGTGACGATGACTTCACTGATACCTGAACCGCAGCCGTCCTGGACTGGATAGTCGACTTCCCACCACCACTGCTGTCCGGTGACGTTGATGATGCACTCGGTGTCATCAGTTTTGTCGAGCGCCATCAAGGTGCCGACGGTGGGGATTGCTACGCCGATGAGAATCAGTGCCGGCAGAATTGTCAGCACGATCTCGAGCGCTGGGTTGCCATGGGATTGCTCGGGAATGGCCTGACCGCGGTCGCGGTACCGCACGAGTACAAAGCCGACCACACCGAGGACGACGACCCCAACGACCCCGGCGAGAAT
>JAHRVJ010000094.1 GCA_019090765.1 Ilumatobacteraceae bacterium | reverse complement strand
GCGACCTCGGTTCGTATCAGGCCAAGATCGATGAGGCCCGCGAACTCATCACATCAGCTGTCGAGTTACTGATCAACGAGTCGTAGACAATCCGCCGGGTCATTCCTTGCCTAATCGGTCGGCGAGTTCGGCGAGGTCTGCGCGGAACTGGATCTCGTACCGAGCTTGCTCGGTTGCGAGCCGTTCGGTGCTCTCGCGGAAGCTGCTGACGGCAGTTTCGATGCGCTTTTCCATGCCGGAGTCGCCGGTGCCGTTTGTGCTGGCGCCGTCATGGTCGTCAAGATTGTCGAGCTCTTGGCTGAGCTCGGTGAGCTGATTCGCCAATTCGGTTGACACGTTGGTGACGCGGACATCAAGCGCCAGCATTTGTTCGGCAACTTGGGCGAGTTGTTCGCGTAGTTCGCCGATCAGTGTTTCGTCGGCCATGTCGCTGTCATCGTCGGGCGGCGGAGGCGGCGTAGGTGGTAGCGGCGACGGTCCGGTTGGGGGAGGAGGAACGCTGGTTGGTGACAGTCGGTTGGTCAGCTCCTCAACGTGTGCGCTGAGGACCGCGACCAATTCGACTCGTTCGTTGAGCCGCGAGTTGGTAGTCGTCAGTAGCTCGACTTGCTGATCAAGCCGGTTGCTGGTCTCGTTAAGCGTTCGTAGCCGGGTGTCGAGGCTGGTCTTTTCTTGATCAGCAACGTCAAGCCTTTGCCGCATGGCGTTGAGCTCGGCTTCTAGGCTTTTTAGTTGTGCGGGGTTGACACTTTTTCGAAACAGTCCCATGGGTCCTCGTTCGTCTGGGTAGAGCCAAACGGTACCCGACTACGGTGTTCTGATTATGGTCTCCAAAATTCCCCACAAGATTCTGCTCGAAGAATCCGAGATGCCGACGCAGTGGTACAACGTTGTGCCCGACTTGCCCGAGCCGCCTCCGCCGCCGCTCCATCCGGGGACGCACGAGCCGGCTGGGCCAGACGATTTCGCCCCACTCTTTCCGATGTCGCTGATCGAACAGGAGATGAGCGCTGAGCGCTACATCGATATCCCCGGTGAGGTGCTCGACGTCTATCGGTTGTGGCGTCCGAGTCCGCTGTTTCGTGCTCGTCGCCTCGAGCAACTGCTCGATACTCCAGCGCGGATCTATTACAAATACGAAGGGGTGAGCCCTGCTGGTTCGCATAAGCCGAACACGGCCGTACCGCAGGCCTATTACAACCATGAGGCGGGGATTACAAAGCTGACCACCGAGACCGGTGCCGGGCAGTGGGGTAGCGCGTTGGCGTTTGCGACCGCCCAGTACGGCATGGAATGTGAGGTTTGGCAGGTTGCCGCGTCCTATCGGCAGAAGCCTTACCGGCGGGCAATGATGGAAGTGTGGGGGGCAACGGTTCATCCGAGCCCTTCGGAGCTAACCGAGTTCGGACGGGCGCTGCTCGCTGAAGATCCCGATCATCCCGGCTCGCTCGGTATTGCGATCTCCGAAGCCGTCGCAATGTGTGTTGGCGATCCGAATACACGTTACGCGCTCGGTTCTGTGCTCAACCATGTGCTGATGCACCAGACGATCATCGGTGAGGAAGCCCTGCTACAGCTCGCCAAGGTCGACGAAGTACCCGACCTGCTTGTGGGCTGCACGGGAGGCGGCTCCAACTTTGGCGGCCTGGCGTTTCCGTTCATGCGCGAGAAGATGGCTGGCAAGATGAACCCGACGATCCGGTGCGTCGAGCCGGCCGCCTGTCCAACACTCACCAAGGGCGAGTACCGCTACGACTTTGGTGACAGCGCCGGAATGACCCCGCTGATGAAGATGCACACTCTCGGCCACGACTTCATCCCCGAACCGATTCATGCAGGCGGGCTCCGCTATCACGGGATGAGCCCATTGGTGTCGCACGTCTACGAGTTGGGCATGGTCGAAGCAATCTCCATCCCGCAGCGGGAGTGCTTCGCCGGGGCGCTGCAGTTTGCTCGTACGGAGGGGATCATCCCTGCTCCCGAGCCGACGCACGCCATTGCCGCGGCGATTCGGGAGGCTCTGGCATGCAAAGAGTCGGGCGAAGAAAAGGTCATCCTCACTGCGCTCTGTGGCCACGGCCATCTCGATCTTGCCGCCTACGACAAGTACTTGTCGGGCGAGATGGTCGACTACGACCTACCTGACTCCGTAATCGCCGAAGCCATGGAATCGGTTCCCGTAATCGCCTAACCCCGTTCCGCCGTTTGTATGTATTTTTCTGCCAGTAGCTGACAGAAAAATACATACAAACGGCGGCTAGGCGGGTTGTCGTTGGCCGCGGACGATCATCACCAGGGCACCAATCACGACCGCCATCGCAACGGCTTGCAGAATTGACAACGATTCGTCGAGGAAGATCCACGCGAGTAGCGCGGAGAACACAGGGATCAACAAGGTGAACGTCGAGCCGATCCAGAGGGGGATCCGCACGAGTGACCAATTCATCAGCGCGTGCCCAATCAAGCCCGATCCAAGGGCCATGGCGATCAGGAGGCCCCAGTTCTTCCACGAGGGCCAACCCATGTCTTGCCCGAACGCGATGCCGAGCGGGGAGCAGATTAGTGCTGCCCAGAGGGCTGTTCCGGCTGTGAACTCTGTTGGCGTCATCCGCTTCTTGGAGTCTTTGGAGAAGATGAAATAGGCGCTCCACGAGAGCATCGCGGCAACAGCCAGCAGGTCTCCTTTCAGGTCGTTGGCGTCGCTGTTGTTGGACGTGGTTAGGACTGCAATCACGCCGGCGAAGGCGACCAGCGACCAGAGCGCATCGCTGGC
>JAHRVJ010000093.1 GCA_019090765.1 Ilumatobacteraceae bacterium | reverse complement strand
AGAGAAATCGTTGCCAACGACAGGGCGATCTTCCAGCGGAGCCCCATCAGCAATCAGTTGCCCGATCGAGCGGTGTAGCCAACGCCGCGCACGGTGTGGAGCAGCCGCGGCTCGCCTTCGGCTTCCGTCTTGCGGCGGAGATAGCCGATGTATACCGCCAAGTTCTTCGAGTCGGGACCGAAATCGTAGTTCCAGATGCGATCGTAGATCGTCGAGTGTTCGAGCACGATGCCCTTGTTGTCGATCAGCAATCGCAGGAGATCAAATTCGGTTTTGGACAGTTCTATTTCACGGGGCCCGCGGAACACGCGACGCGCCGCCGGGTCAAGTTGTAAGTCGTCCAGCACCAGCGACTTGTCGTCACTTTGGCCGTCCGGTTCCTCGAAGCCAGACCTGCGCAAGAGCGCCCGCACCCGTGCAAGTAGCTCATCAAGATCGTAAGGCTTGGGAAGATAGTCGTCGGCGCCAGCGTCGAGCCCCGCAACACGATCAGTCGTTTCGGTGCGTGCCGTGAGCATCAACACCGGCAGTTGGTTTCCCTCGGCGCGTAGCACCCGACAGACCGTGAGGCCGTCAACCACGGGCATCGACACGTCAAGCAGGAGCACATCGGGCTCAGCTTGTTTGAGCGTCTCGAGGGTCTCGGCCCCGTTGTGAGCTGCGACCACGGTGTAGCCCTCCAGCTGGAGAGCCCGAATCAGCGACTCACGAACGGCGCGGTCGTCTTCGGCAACAAGCACTCGGGCACTGGCCTCGGCATTTCCATTGGATGACACACCGCCAGTCTGGTCCCTCAGGGTGAGAACTTGGTGTGAAGGGCGCCATCCCGCTTCCGACCTGGCCCATTTGCTACGAACGGTGGGTGGAATTGTTTGCCAGGGAGTCGCCAACGACACATCACGTGTTCTTGGCAGCCGCATTAGGCGGAGCGCTCGGGGCCACCGGGCGCTGGGCAGTCGGGACACTCTGGACTATTACACCCGGCGCCTGGCCCTGGTCGACGCTCATCGTCAACGTTACTGGAGCATTCCTTATCGGACTTGTTGCTCGCCGGACGGTAGTCGCGTCGCTGAAGTGGGCTTTCGTGGTCACCGGTGTGCTCGGTGGATTCACGACGTTCTCCGCGTTCGCTATTGAGCTGAATGGAATGGTCGAAGCCGACCGAACACAGCTAGCTGTCGCCTACGGCGCGATCACCTTGATCGCAGGTGTCGGAGCGGCTCTCCTCGCCCAGCTCGGCCGACCTGCTACGAAGGTTTTGCAGTGACCCCGATCCTGTTTGTTCTGGCAGCGGGGGTGGGGGCCGCAGCACGCCAACTCGTGGGCAGCCTGGTGTGCTCATGGCAGGCGCTGCTCATTGTCAACACTGCTGGCAGTGGCCTGACGGGAGTGATTATCGGTGCAGACCTTTCGGTCGACACCGTGACGATCCTCGGCATCGGCTTCTGCGGAGCGCTGTCGACGTTCTCCTCGTTCGCCCTTGAGACCCAGAAACTTGGTTGGCTCTGGGGAAGTGGCTATGCCGCGCTCACGATCGGATGCGCCTGTGGTGCAGCGTCGATCGGAATGGATTTGGTGTAGCTAGTTCAGCTGGTGACTTCGAGGACGCGCACCGGGATAACTCGCGGGCCGCGGATCTGGCCGACGCTCCACTCCGCTTCGCCCGAAAGTTCGAAGTTGGGAAAGCGGGCGATGAACTCTTCGATCGCGATTCGGAGTTCGAGCCGAGCGAGATTGGAACCAAGGCACCGATGAATTCCAAGCCCGAAGGCCGCGTGCCGGTTCTCCTCGCGGTCGATAACGAACGAGTCAGCATCGTCGAATGCTTCTGGGTCAAGGTTGGCCGCCGGAAATGGCAGCAATACCCAATCGTCTTTCTTCATCGGGCAACCATGAAAGTCCTGGTCCTTGGTGACCATCCGCGCCATTGTGACCGGAGCGTAAGAGCGCAGGAATTCTTCGACAGCGAAGGTCATCACATCGGGCTCTTCAACCAAACGCTGCCGATCGCTCGCGTTCTCGGCGAGATGTAAGAGCGCCGACCCGATTGCCGACCACGTCGTGTCGACCCCGGCGATGAGCAGCAAGATGATCGAACCGGTGACGTGTTCGGGCGACAGTTGGTTGCCCTCGACTTCGGCATTCAGCATGTAGCTGGTGAGGTCGTCGCGCGGGTTGTCGACGTGATCGACAACCTGTTTGTTGATGTACTCGGCGAGCTTTTCGAAACCATCCATCCGGACGTCACGCGGCTGATTGATGGTTTCCAGAGTTGAATGCACAAAACCGCGGAACAGTGCTTCGTCTTCGGCCGGGAACCCAAGCATTCGCCCAATGACGTTGACTGGAATGTGCTGTGCGTAGTCAGTGGCCGCATCGATGATCGACTCGCCCGGCTTGATATCGCCGAGCTCATCAAGCAGGTTGCGACACAAGCTGCGCACCTCATCTTCCCACGGGTCAATCTGTTTCGGAGCGAAAGGCGCCAGCATGATCCGCCGAGCGATGGCATGAAACGGTGGATCACTCGTGATTGGAGGGGCGGCACCGATTGGTGCGGGCTGGGCTAGATCTCCTGGGCGACTGGTGCTGACGACCACATTGCGACTTGAGAAGTTGTCGGTGTCGTAGGCAACCTCGGTGACCAACTCATGTGTCAGGGGTGCCCATACACCGCCGTACCGTTCGGAGTGGGCCACCGGGCAACCCGACTCGCGAAGGTCTTTCCAGATGTTCGGGGCCTGCGGGTTATAGGCCGGATCGGCATGGTCGAAGTCTTTCGCCCAGTCCGACACGGGGCCATAGTCGTCGGGGTCGTACTTGACGCGCTCCCACCCAAACGAACCCTCAGGTGAGTAGCGGGCCTCCTTCTGCTGGAAGGCGTTGTGGTCGGAGACCTCGGTCATCGCGTTCAGTCAGTGGTGGTAATTGCATACTCGGGGCAGTTCGAGGCCGCGAGGCGAGCCTTGCCCTCCAACCCCGGATCGAGATCGCCTTCGACGATCAGTATTGCCTGGCCGAGATCATCGACGTCGAATAGCTCCGGCGCCAGTACGTAGCAACGATTGTGACCTTGGCACTTATCTACATCAAGCTGTACTCGCATGCACCCGACAGTAGAGGCCGAGATTACGGCGTGACTAACCGGACAACAGAAATCCCAACGGGCGTTCCCATGCTGTTGCTTCCACCATCGGAGGGAAAAGCCTTCGACGAGCCAGATTCCAACGACAGCGGGTGGGATCCGAGCGACGGGACCTTCGGCGCGCTTGAACTTCAGCGACTGGCTGTTGCCGAGGCCCTAAGTGCCGCTGGCGGGGGAAGCGAGAAGCTGTTAGGTGTCGGAGGAAAGCACCTGCTGCGCGCCCAAGCTGCAAACTCGATGCTGATTGGTGCACCAACGATGCCCGCGTGGCGGCGCTACACAGGCGTGGTGTGGGACCACCTAGATCCGGCATCACTGGGCGCGGTGGCTCGTCGGCGCATCGTTGTCGTTTCCGGATTGCTCGGCGTCGTTCGGGCCGATGACCCAATCCCCGACTACCGGCTACGCATGAGCGTCAACCTTGCCCCGATGGGGAAGCTGTCAACCTGGTGGCGTGACGATGTCACTGCCGCTCTACAACGCGCCGCGAAAGGCAAGGTAATAGTCGACATGTTGCCGCAGGAACACCGCGCGGCGTGGACAACCGAAAACCTGCCACGCGGGCGACGCGGCGTGACGGTTTCACTCGTCGATCCAACCGGAAAGCCAGGCGGACACTTCGCCAAGGCTGCAAAAGGCGAACTCGCGCGAGCCATTCTGAGCGACGGGATCGATGTACTTCAATCGTGGCGTCACGAGCGCTTCGAGCTCATCGTTACGCCGTTGACTTAGATGCCGGTCGCACGAGGAAGCACCCGGCCAAAGTCAGCGGTTTGGAGTCAACGTTCAGTGTTTGCTGACAGGAGACGTTCGACCGCATCGTCGCGGGTGACGTCGATAACCGTCTCAATCGGGCCAGCATCGGCCATCGCGGCAGCGAGCGGACCGCCGCGAACCGTACCGGAGGTGAGCACGATCAGCGTGGCTGCACCTCGGTCGATGTTTGCAATCGCGGCCTTGGCGATAGTCCGCCAGACAGCATCGATCCGGCTCAGACCCGGACGAGCGGGAGTGTGTGTGCCACCCATTTCGAACAGTCGCGTGACGCCATCGGGCCCCAAGGCCCGGAAGCTGACGGTGACGCCTGGCGAGATGCGCGCATTTTCCTCGACGTCGCTGTACCCAGCATCGGCGAGGAGCACCTTCGACAGTTCCTTGAGTGTGCGGCGGTCGCGTGGCGACTCGGGAGCTAAAGAGCCAACTCGTTCGCGCGCCTGACGCACGTACCCCGCGTCGGTGTCGTAGCCCACGTATTGCCGACCGGTGTTGACCGCCGCCACAGCTGTGGTCCCCGAACCCATAAACGGGTCGAGGATTACATCACCCTCATAGGTGAACAACTGCACGCAGCGCTCAACCAAAGCCACTGGGAACGGCGCAGGATGACCAACTCGGGTGGCGCTCTCTGCGGGGATTTCCCACACGTCGAGAGTCGCCTCCATGAACTCATCTCCGGGGATCGTGGCCACTCCTGATTGACCGCGCCCGACCCGATCAAACCTACCCTTACTCGCGATCAGTAATCGCTCGGT
>JAHRVJ010000092.1 GCA_019090765.1 Ilumatobacteraceae bacterium | reverse complement strand
TTCGTGCCGATCCGGATGGGGCTTGTAGCTGAGGTGAGTTTCGGTCAGCTTGAGAATCGCAGGTTTCGTCACGGTTGCAAGTTCTTGCGGTGGCGTCCCGACCGTGATCCGGCGAGCTGCCGCTACGACCAGTTAGACGTCGCCGAGCCGGTGTCGTTCGAGGCGTTCGTTACCGGCTCGTTGTCGTGACGAGGTGACCTGGGTGGCCGACTAACTGCCTGCGCCTAGTCGGTGGCCAGCGTTGTCGCCGGGATCGTATTTACGACAACCGGTGGAATCGTGAGTTCTGTTGTCGGTGTGGTTCCGTCGGCGTTACGTATGGTGAAACCCAGGGGATCGCTGGTAACTGCAGTTCCGTCGATAACCACGTTGACCACGAGCGTCCAGTTTCCGGCCACGGTCAGGGGGACACCATTTTCTTGGAGCAGCACTGCGAGTCCAGGTTCGGTTAGCGGAATCGGTTGCGTGATTGTTCCGATGGTGTCGTTCGGGGGAGCTTCCAGGACGACTTCCATACCGGCGATGCCAAATTCTGGGGCCTCGACATCGACCGACAGTCCTGCGGTACCGACGGTGTTGGAGGTGATCCCGACGACTACGTTGAGGTCGACTTCGTCCACCTCAACCTGCAGCTCAATCGCGTATGAAATCGCTGGCCCGGTGTCAACGTTCGGTGGCGTCAGCGATAGCAACCAGGCGCTCATCGCGAGCACGATGAACCCCGCGGCGGCTTCCACGCTGAACGCGCGGCGCAGCCGGCTGGCCATCGGGACGGTCATTTCGTTCGCGCGGGCCAGGCGTTCGTTGACGAACTGTCGCGCCGAGAGGGCAACGAAAACCATCACCGCGACGACGACGGCTTTCAGGATCACGACCCGGCCGTGTGATGACCCAAACAGGTCCCCGCCATCGAGCAAAATCATCTGCGCAACGCCACTGAGAATCGTGGTGATGATCGCGACACTCGAGAGCCGTCCGAATCCGCGAACCGCGTGCACAAGGTCTTCTTCGCCTGGCCCGGCGAGCACCACTCGTGCAAGGAGAATCACACCGCCAATCCAGACCGCCATTGCCAACGCGTGGACCACCCCAAGGGCCACGCCAACGGCCGCCAAGTCGCTGTCGGTTCGGCTAAATCCAATCGTGACCACAGCCAACGCCGGAACGCCCAACGCCGCCATCTGAGTCGCCGGATCGATAACGCGATCGGGACGAAAGGCAACCCATGCAGCTGCGGCAACGAACATGAGGCGCGCGAGAGCCGCGATTCCCGGCACTCCAGCATCCAATAGGTCGAACCAGGCTGCGGGACTGAACCCTGCGCCGAGTGACTTGCCGGTAACCGCGGCCGCGGCTGCCGACACGTACAGCACGGTGCCGACCAACGCCAGAACCCAGACGCCGCGGATAAACCGTACTGCAACCAGATATTCGACTCCCTCGGGCCAAGCCGCAGCAATCACGATGAGTGAGCCAAAGAGCGTCGCCACGCCGAGCACCGACAACAGTCGCCCGAGCCAGAGTGGACCCTGTCCGCTATCGACGTTCGACAGATCGATGACTTCGTCGGGGCTCGTCGCGCTGCTGATTGGGGCCTCGTTCGAGGCATCCGGAGCGGTGGCCGCAGAGTCTTCCACCGTGGTCGTTGTTTCCACCACGGAGGGGTCATTGGCGATATTGAAGGTCACGTTGCCTACGCCGTTGGGTTCTCCCTCGGCATCGCTGACACCCCACCTGGCGACGCAGGTGCCCTTGGGGAGAGCGTCGGGAACTTCCGCGCTCAAACTCAGCAGGTCGTCGCTGCGCTTGGGTCTCCCGAGCGTGAACAACTCGGTGTTGCACTCGAGGGCGATCGTGTTGACATCGCCAAGTTGTTCGGCGAACACGATCTCGATCACGTCTGGCGACGCCGGGATAGTGGATCCGTTGGCCGGCGAGGAACTGGTTACGGTGTTCTCCGCGAGTGCCGAACCCGGGGCGAACATTGTCAACCCAATGACCGCCGCGATCACGGCAACTATTGAGCGGCTGAGGAGCCGAGCAAAATGGGGAACAGGTGCGCGCTTACTCACAGTTGTCAGAAGGTTAGTGGCCGCTCCGTCAGGAGTGCGTGAGGCTGGTTCGCTGGTTTGCGTACGTTGGCGCGGATACCGCTCCGTGGCAGGTCCGCTATGGCGCACGAACACATGCTGAGGCCCCCATTTCGGCCGCCAAGTCATCACGCCCGAGTGTGAGTTGGCCAATGGAGGTGACTACCTCTTCCAACGCGTCGGCGTCGGTTTCTGGTAGAGAACCCAGCTCTCGCCATGCGTCAGCCTGGGCTTCGGTGTTGGCAATAAACGCCCGATGGTCGGCGGCGATTTCTTCAGGCGCAACGATCTGCCTGACCCGGGCGGCTTCGTTAACAAGAGCGCTCGCGGCCTCGGCTGCGAAATTGGCAGTGGAGATCTGCTGCGGTGGCTCGGGGAGGGCGTCAAGGAGTTGACGGGTCTCAGCGCAGACGTCCTCGAGAGCCGAGAGGTACTGATCGTTACTCAGGGTTTCGTCGCCGTCACTGGTGCATGCGGTCAACGCAATCGCGGCAGTTAGGGCCATAAGCAAAGCCGATCGACGGGTCATGGGGCCACCACTGTAGGTAGGGCGTGAAGCGGATTGGGCGCAGTAGATCGCCGTGGGGCTTCGCCAGGTCCTTTCCCATCGCTATCGTGACAGCGATGGCTACCCAGTCGCTCTACCGTCGTTACCGGCCCCGCCGCTTCAGCGAGGTCAAAGGTCAAGATCACATCGTGAGGGCGCTTCGCAACTCTGTGGCTGAAGGCCGGGAGGGTCAGGCGTATTTGTTCTCGGGGCCACGCGGAACCGGCAAGACCTCCTCGGCTCGAATTCTGGCGAAGGTACTCAACTGCGAATCACCAGGGGCTGGCGAACCATGCTGCGAGTGTGAGTCCTGCTTGGCGGTTGAACGCGGTACGAGCTATGACGTTCATGAACTCGACGCCGCAAGCAATAACGGTGTCGACGCGATGCGTGATCTCATCGAGAAGGCTTCACTCGGAACGCCGGGCCGACACAAGGTGTACATCCTCGACGAAGTCCACATGCTTTCAAAGGCAGCCGAAGCCGCCCTACTGAAGACTTTGGAGGAACCGCCGCCGCACGTCGTATTCGTGCTGGCGACTACCGATCCGCAAAAGATGTCCGACACAATCCGCAGCCGGACGCAGCATCTGCAGTTTCACTTGCTTCCGGCCGACACATTACAAGAGCACGTTCGTTGGGTAGTTGAAGACGCGGGCCTCGATGTTGACGATGCCGCCGTAGATCGCGTGCTCAGTCAGGGGGGTGGCTCAGCGCGCGACACGCTGTCGGCTCTGGAGCT
>JAHRVJ010000091.1 GCA_019090765.1 Ilumatobacteraceae bacterium | reverse complement strand
CTCTCAACCTGGGAGAGTCCTCCGATGGGGGATCGGATAGTGGACTCTCCATTCGAGTGGAACATGGGGGGTGTTCACACTGCGACTTATTTGCTTGTGAAAGTATGCACGTGAAAGAGTGATCTGACAAGTAGAACAAAGTGATATCAGGTATCGTTTTTAGAGATGGACGTCCGTCAACTCTCCACATTGGTCGCAATCGCCGATCACGGAACCTTCTCAGCGGCTGCTCGCTCGCTGTACACGGTCCAATCCAATGTGTCTGGACATATCGCCCGCCTAGAAAAGGAGCTGGGGGTCACCCTTGTTGACCGCTCGCAGGGTGGCCTCACCCCAGAAGGAATCAGGGTGGTCGAGCGGGCCCGTCGAGTACTCAATGAAATCGACGACATCACCGCCGATATGGCCAGCCGTAACGCCGACGTCTCCGGAGTCACCCGAATCGGCGTCATCGGCACCACAGCCCGTTGGCTCATCCCAAGGTTTCTCAGCGGACTTGACGACCAGCACCCAAACGTCCGCGTCATCGTGCAAGAAGGGTCCACGTCGTCGCTGGTCCCGAATGTTCTCGCCGGGCAGATCAATGGTGCCATCATCCATCTTCCAGTTGACGACCCCGAGCTGGTAATCGAGCCACTGTTCGCCGAGGATCTGCTCCTTGTCGCCGACAAATCTCACCCTTTGGCAACCAGCGACACGATCCACATCGCTGATCTTGATGACGTCCCGCTCCTACTTCCACCGACCGGCGCCGCTCTGCGAAGAGTGCTCGAACGAGCAGCGGCCGCTGCTGACATCACGCTCAAACCTCAGGCCGAAATCGACGGCGTGCGCCTGCTTGCGTCACTTGCTTTCGACGGGTTCGGCGCTGCGATAGTGCCGGCGACTGCCATCCCCGATTGGCTCGAGGGCTCGTTTCGAAGCATCACTGTCCCCGAACTCCCCCGCCGGGTAGTCGCCTTCGTTCGGCGGCGACGCCCTAGTTCCAGCGCGCCAACGATCGCCGCGCTCGAAACACTGCGCGGCGTCGCGGCCGAACGGGGCGCCCGCCAGCCTGGCGTCTACCCCGACGCCAGTGCCATACCTTTCGCGCGCTCAAATTAGCCACAGTGAGGTCAACCAGGTCCGAGCCAGTAATCTCGGTGGCAATGAGCTCGCCGCCAATCGATGCGTCTCCTTTAGCGCTGGCCGCGCTCACTCCCAGCATCGCCCATCTGACAGTCCGGACCCTCGGCCAGCGCCCAGTTGTCTGGGCGGAGTTTGACGAGTTGGGCCAGCCTCAACGCCTTAACTCCGACACTTCGGCTCAGTTCACAAACGCGGCCACAACTGCCCTCGAGATGCGGCTGCCCTTGGTGATGGTCCTATCTACCGCAGGTGCCGACATAAACGAGGGCGTCGCAGCGCTCCATGGGTGGGGCCAAGCGGCATCGGCCCTCGTGGCGTGTTCAGGTGTGGTGCCGACCGCCATCATCGTTGATGGTCCGGCAGTTTCCGGCCCCGCATTATTGCTTGGTCTAGCTGACTTCAGCGTAATGACCGACGCCAGCTACGCCTTCGTCAACGGGCCGGTGATGGTCGAACAATTCACTGGAGTTGCGATCGGCGTTGACGAGCTCGGTGGCGCAAGCAACCACGCGAAGCAGACCGGTGTTCCAACCGCTGTAGTGCCTGATCGAGAAGCGGCCGAGGCGACCATCGAAGACATCCTCTCCTACCTGCCAAACAATCTCGATGAAGAACCGCCTCGCTGGCCGAACAACGACCCAGCCGACCGATCGTGTCCAGCAGCTGGGGAACGCATTCCTGGGACCTCAACAGGGAGCTACGACGTGCGCGACGTGGCATCTGAGATTGTTGACGAAGACTCATTGTTCGAGTTGCGCGAGCGGTGGGCTGGCAACATCGTCACGGCATTCGCCACAATCGACGGCCGCCCAGTGGGAGTGGTCGCCAACCAGCCACTCGCTCTCGCGGGCACGCTCGACATTCCGGCATCACAGAAGGCGGCCCGCTTCGTCGCATTCTGCGATGCGTTCAACTTGCCAATCATCACCCTTGTCGACACTCCGGGCTTTTACCCCGGCAAAGACCTTGAGTGGCGTGGAATGATCCGCCACGGCGCCCAGCTTGTTTACGCCTATGCCCGGGCAACCGTGCCGCGCATCTGCGTGATCTTGCGCAAGAGCTACGGCGGCGCATACATCGTGATGGACTCCAAGACGATGGGCAATGACCTCTGCCTCGCGTGGCCAGGGGCTGAACTCGCTGTCATGGGTGCCGGTCAGGCGGCCGCGGTCTTGCAACGTCGCGCCACTCCCGAGGAGCGAGCCGCTTTCGAGGCCGACTACGCCGAGCGCTTGCTGAATCCCTACGTGGCCGCCGAAAGGGGCCTCGTAGATGCTGTCATCGACCCAGCTGATACCCGTCGCGACATCACGGCCGCGCTCGACACACTCCAAGACAAGCGTGAGCTACTGGGGACGCGAAACCACGGCAACACCCCTCTCTAGGGTTGTTCCGCAGCAGTTTGAGTCCTCAGCGCCTCTCGCCAGTATGGTGACACTTCGGCCGGGGAGGAACCTCCGGCCGACCAATCCGTCAGCAATGACGATCTTCGCGCCGCGAGAGGAAGCCACGTGCCCGAAACAATCACAATCACCGACGACCGGACCGGCAAGACGGTCACCGTCCCGATCGAAGGCGGCGTGTTTCCGTCGTCTGCACTCCGGGAGCTAGATCCATCGCTCTATTGCTACGACCCTGCATATTTGTCAACGGCGTCCTGCAAGTCCGATATCACCTATCTCGATGGTGGGGCTGGCATTCTGCGCTACGGCGGCTACCCGATCGAGCAACTCGCCGAGAAGTCGACATACCTCGAAGTTGCCTACCTGCTACTCAACGGCGAGCTTCCTAACTCCGAGCAGCTGAGCGGATGGGTCGACGATGTCACCCATCACACGTTCATCCACGAGAACATGCGTAAGCGTTTCGTCGATGGCTTTCACTTCAGCGCTCACCCGATGGGGATGTTCATTTCAGCCGTGGCTGCGCTTGGAACCTTCTATGGGGGATCCAAAGACGTCGAAGACCCTGAGGCCCGTAATCGTCAGATTCTTAGGCTGATCGCGAAGGCGCCGACTATCGCCGCCATGTGTTACCGGTTCTCCGTCGGGCTGCCGTTCAACCTGCCAGACAACAACCTGTCGTACCCCGCCAACTTCCTCAACATGATGTGGAAGGTCGGCGACTACGAAGTAGACCCACGCCTTGAGCGAGCGATGGAAGTGCTGTTCATCCTGCACGCCGACCACGAGCAAAATTGCGGCACCACCGCGATGCGCATCATCGGCTCCAGCCACGCTGACCCCTACTCGGCGGCCGCTGGCGCTGCCGCTGCCCTCTACGGCCCGCTGCACGGCGGCGCCAACGAGGCCGTGATCCGCATGCTTACTGACATCGGTTCGATCGAGAACGTTCCCGCATTCGTCGAATCGGTGAAGGCTGGCGAAGGACGCCTGATGGGCTTCGGCCACCGGGTGTACAAGAACTACGACCCGCGGGCAGTCATCATCAAGAAGGCCGCCTACGACGTGTTCGAAGTGACCGGCAAGAACCCGCTGCTCGACGTCGCTTTGGCGCTTGAGGAAACGGCCCTTTCAGACTCGTACTTCATTGACCGCAAGTTGTACCCGAACGTGGACTTCTACTCGGGTCTCATCTACCAGGCCTTGAACTTCCCGAAAGAGATGTTCACCGTGCTGTTCGCAATCCCTCGCATGTCGGGGTGGCTGGCGCACTGGCAGGAGCACCTCAACGATCCGGCGCAGCGCATCTCGCGTCCTCGCCAGTGGTACTCCGGACCCGACAAGCGCGACTACGTCGCCCTCGACAACCGTTAACCCAAGCTCTGCGATGAGTTTCAGCGCGACCTGGTCGCGCGGAAACTCATCAGAGAGAGTCGACCCGGATCTGCGATGAGTTTCAGCGCGACCCGCTCGCGCGGAAACTCATCAGAGGGTGGTTAGGGCTGCGTTGAAAGTAGCGCTGGGTCGCATGATCGCTTCGACTTTGACCGGGTCGGGAGCGTAGTAGCCGCCGATCTCGACTGGTTTGCCTTGCACGGCGAGGAGTTCGTCGACGATTTCCTGCTCGTTCTCAGCCAAGGTGGCCGCCAGGGGTGCGAAGGTTGACGCCAGCTTCGTATCCGCGGTCTGGCTGGCGAGCGCCTGCGCCCAGTAGAGCGCAATGTAGAAATGGCTGCCACGGTTGTCGATCTGACCCAGCCGCCGTGCTGGCGACTTGCCATTCTCAAGCAACAGCCCTGTGGCAGTGTCGAGCGCGTCGGCCAGCAACTGGGCCGACTTGTTTCCGGTCACCTTGGCAAGGTGTTCGAACGACACCGCAAGCGCCAGGAACTCACCCAATGAATCCCAGCGAAGGTAGTTCTCCTTCAGCAACTGCTGAACGTGTTTCGGCGCCGAACCTCCGGCCCCAGTTTCGAACAGTCCACCGCCATTGAGAAGCGGCACCACTGAGAGCATCTTGGCGCTCGTTCCCAACTCAAGGATCGGGAATAGGTCGGTGAGGTAATCACGCAGGACGTTGCCGGTTACCGAGATCGTGTCTTCGCCCTCACGGCAACGAGCAATCGTGAACACCGTCGCAGCTGCGGGTGCCATGATCTCAATCTGCAGGCCACTGGTGTCGTGGCCGGGCAGGTACTGCTGCACCTTGGCAATCAGTTGAGCATCGTGAGCACGACTCTCATCAAGCCAGAACACCGCTGGCGAACCCGTGGCACGAGCACGCTCCACGGCGAGGCGAACCCAATCACGAATCGGCTCGTCTTTCACCTGACACATGCGGAAGACGTCGCCCTGGCCTACCGGCTGCTCCATCAGCGTTACGCCTGACGCGGCATCGACCACCTTGACTGTGCCCGCATTGGCCATTTCGAAAGTCTTGTCGTGGCTGCCGTATTCCTCAGCCTTCTGAGCCATCAAGCCCACATTCGGCACAGTTCCCATGGTTGATGGGTCGAACGCACCATTGGCCCGGCAATCGTCGATCACCGCTTGAAAGACCCCGGCATAGCTGCTGTCGGGAATCGTCGCCATCGTGTCCTGCAATTCGCCCGCCTTGTTCCACATTTGACCTGATGTGCGGATCATCGCCGGCATCGACGCATCAACGATGACATCACTCGGAACGTGGAGGTTCGTGATGCCACGATCAGAATCGACCATCGCCAGGTCCGGACCGTTCTCCAGCGCCGCGGCAATGTCGGCTTCGACAGCTTCGCGTTTGTCGCTGGGAAGCGACTCGACTGCACGCAGCACGTCAGCCCAGCCGTTCTTCGCGTCTGCACCAGCATCGGCGAGCACTTCGGCGTGCTTGGCGAAGACGTCGGCGAAATACACCTCGACCGCATGACCGAAGATGATCGGGTCGGAGACCTTCATCATCGTCGCCTTCATATGGATCGAGAAAAGCACACCGTCTCGCTTGGCCTGGGCAATCTGAGCGGCGAGGAACGCTCGCAACTTAGCGACGTCCATCACGCTGGAGTCGATGATTTCCCCGGCCAGTAGCGGCACCGACTCTTTGAGAATGGTCGTGGTGCCATCTTCGGCAACATGCTCGATCCGTGCAGCTCCGGCGGCCTCGACGGTCAGCGATTGTTCGTTGGAAAAGAAATCGCCGTCACCCATCGTGACGACATTGGTCTTCGAGTTGGGAGACCAAGCACCCATCGAATGTGGGTTCTTCTTCGCGTATTCCTTGACGGCCTTCGGCGCACGACGATCGGAATTTCCCTGACGCAATACGGGGTTGACCGCCGAGCCCATCACCTTTCCGTAACGGGCCTTCACCTCGACCTCCTCTGGAGTCGAAGGCTCGTCGGGGTAGTCGGGAAGGTCATACCCCTGAGCTTGAAGTTCGGCAATTGCAGCCTTCATCTGTGGTACCGAAGCACTGATGTTGGGCAGCTTGATGATGTTCGCCTCGGGCGTGAGTGCGAGTTCACCAAGTTCGGCAAGATCGTCACCCACGCGCTGCTCGGCCGTGAGCCGCTCAGGAAAGTGCGCCAACGCACGTCCGGCGAGGGACACATCACGAGTCTCCATCGCAATCCCCGCGGCGCCCGCGAATGCCTCAATAATCGGAAGGAAGGAGTACGTCGCGAGGGCAGGAGCCTCATCGGTGTGGGTGTAAATGATCTTGGAGGAGGTCATGGAGTTCCTGTTAGTCGAAGGGAGTGGAGCGGGTTGGCGACAAGCGTCATGTGCAGACAAATGTACCGACACTTGTATACAACTTGTCTACAACCCTAGCAAGCGATTGCGAACACCACATCGTGGCGGGTTAACCCCACGGACAACCCAGGCCCTACGCTCACCGGTAATGGACTTCGCCTGGACGCCCGAACAAACCACCCTTCGTCAACGAGCTCGCGACGTCGCGACAGCTGCGGTTGAACAGTACGGTCGCTCCAACGACTCCTGGATCAACGGCTTCTCGAGGGACTTCGCCAAAGAGATGGCGGGTCACGGCTGGATTGGGATGACGTGGTCGCCAGAATACGGCGGCGGTGGACAGCCCCCGATCAACCGCCTGATCGTTGGTGAGGAGCTCATTTCAGCGGGTGCGCCGATCGCCGCGATCTGGTTTGCCGACCGGCAAATGGGGCCGACACTGATCAACTACGGCACTGCCGATCAACAAGCCGAGTTTCTTCCCGGGATACTCGCTGGCGAGTCAACATGGTGTATCGGGATGTCGGAGCCAGACGCCGGATCCGATCTCGCATCGCTCACCACGACAGCGAGGCGCGACGGCGACGAGTTCGTCATCGACGGACAGAAAATTTGGACCAGCTTCGGCGAGCTGGCCGACTACTGCTACCTCATCTGCCGCACCGATACAGAAGGGCCGCCACATCGCGGGATCAGCGAGATCATCGTCCCGATGGACACGCCGGGGATCGAGGTCCGCCCGATCACGGACATGACCACGAATCGCCATTTCTGCGAAGTGTGGTTCAGCGACGTGCGCGTGCCAGTCGCCAATCTTGTCGGGGTCGAAGGCAGCGCCTTCAAACAAACGATGGCTCAACTCGAACACGAACGTGGCGGCATCGACCGGCTTGTTTCAAATCGGGCGTTGTATGAAATCGCCTTCGAGCGAGCCGACCGTTCCGACCCTCTGGTTCGACAGCAGATCGCAGCCATCGAAATGGGCTACAGAATCGGACGGATTCTGGTGATCCGTGAGGTTCTCCGACAGGCACCAAAGGGCTTCTCTGCGGCAACAAAGTGCTTCTGCACCGAACATGAGATTCGCGTCGCTAACTTCGTTGCCCAATCGCTCGGCGCCGACGCGACTCTCTGGGGTGAGGTCACCCACGGGATCGTCTACGCACCCGGTTACACAATTATGGGTGGCACCTCAAACATCATGCGCAACATCCTTGGCGAACGCGTTCTCGGTCTCCCCCGAGAACCACGCTGACGCTGCACGGGGCCCTCTGGTCAGTCACTCAGCATCGGCACACTGAAGTCGGCGTCATTGCCGATCGTGGATGCCCAAGTGAGCGCAGAACCGCCGAAGCGATCGCGTACATCATCGATCGCAGTATCTAGCTGCTCGGCCTCAATACGCTCAAATGGCAAGGCGAGCTGCACCGCATATTCGTTGCGTAGATTGCTTACAGCGACGCCGATCAGGGTGAGCCCGCGCTCCTCGATTGTTGGCCACGCCATCGCAAGCAGATTCGTACTGATGGCTTGAATCGGGGCGCTGGACGAAGTGCAGGCTGGCATCGAATGCGACCGTGTCGCGCGCGAGAAGTCGTCGAAACGCAGCCGCAGCACGACGGTGCGGCCGACGCGATTCGCGCGACGCATTCTTCGTGCGATCCGATCAACGAGACCCGAGAGCACTACCTCGATCTCTGCATGTGATCTCGACCTGCGCCCAAGCGCTTGCTGGGAGCCGATCGATCCGCGGCGCCGACCGACCTCAACGACGCGCGGATCATGGTTGTTTGCCAACGCGTGTAGTTGGCGAGCCATCCCAGCACCAACGATCGAGTCAAGCGCAGCTAGCGGCATCTCGGCCACCTCTCCAACAGTGGAAATGCCCCGAGCATTCAGCTTGGCGGCGGTGACTGCGCCAACACCCCACAAACGCTCGACGGGCAGCGGGTGGAGGAAGTCGAGTTCGCCATCTGGTTCCACGAGGAGCAGCCCGTCGGGTTTACCGACTCCGCTCGCGACCTTGGCTAGGAATTTTGTGCGGGCCACGCCGACGGTTATCGCGAGACCGACATCCTTGCGAACCTCAGCCCGCAGCTGCTGCGCTACTTCGACCGGCGTGCCGGACAGCCGTCCCAGGCCCGCGACATCAAGGAAGGCTTCGTCAACCGAGATGCCCTCGACGAGTGGCGTCGTATTGTTGAAGATCTCAAACACGTCGCGGCTGGCCGCGGTGTATGCCTCGAAGCGGGGAGGAAGCATGATGAGGCCGGGGCACAATCGGCGAGCCTGATAGCCAGGCATCGGCGTTCTGACTCCGAGCCGCTTGGCCTCGTAGCTCGCCGCGAGGATCACCCCGCCGCCTCCGACAGCGACAGTCTTTCCTTGGAGCTGGGGATTGTCACGCTGCTCCACCGACGCGTAGAACGAGTCGAGGTCGGCATGCAGAATCGATGCCGACCGTCTCGTTCCGAGTTGGTCAAGTCTCACGAACTTATGTTCGTGCATTCGGTGCCGGGATGCAAGTCGAATATCAGTCGAGCTTGAGCATTGCTCCTACAACCGCACCACAACCTTGCCATAGGTCTTGCGGTCGGCCAGGTCCTGTAGCGCAGCCGCCGCATCTTCGAACGCATACAGCGGATATAGCGGCGGATCGACAATTCCGTCAGCGGCCATGGCGAGCAGCGTCGTCATCTGCTCGACAAGCGAGTCGGGTCGACGAGCGAGCGACGCTCCCCAGTGCACGCCGACAATCGAGTAGCTCTTGAGAAGCGCGTGGTTGGTCTTGACTTCGGGGATCCCAGCAACGAACCCAATCACGAGCAACCGGCCACCCCAGTTCATGCAACGCCGAACTTGATGGAAGGTGTCTCCACCAACGGGGTCGTAGGCGACGTCGACTCCGCCACCAGTGGCAGCGCGAACCTCATCAACCCAGTTCGGAGTCACCCGGTGGTCGATCACGACGTCGGCTCCCAAATCAGACACCAGTTGAGCCTTCTGTTCGCCACCGACGATCGCCACGGTCTTCGCGCCTGCCGCCCGCGCCAGCTGAATTGCAGCAGTCCCAGTGCCGCCCGCCGCACCCGTGATCAGCACCCATTCACCACTCTGAAGCTGTGCCCGCTCGTGGAGCGCATACAGGGTGGTGCAGTAGTTGATCGGAATCGCCGCGGCAGTTTCCGAACTCACGTCGTCGGGAATCGGGAATACCGCAGCGGCCGGTTGGGTCACCTGTTCAGCCAGTCCCCCGCTGCCAAGAAATACGACGCGCTGCCCAATCACCAACGACTCGACCCCATCGCCAAGAGCGGCCACCCGGCCGACGAGCTCACCTCCTGGGGTGTAGCCGGGCCCCGACTTGACTTGATACTCACCTCGGCACTGCAACACGTCCGGAAAGGCCAGTCCTACCGCCTCGACATCGATGAGCACCTCCCCCACGCCTGGT
>JAHRVJ010000090.1 GCA_019090765.1 Ilumatobacteraceae bacterium | reverse complement strand
GTATCGCCCACACCGAGTCAGCAACCTGCCCGCAATGTGGCTCGATTGCCCGCGACCGGTATCTGCTGTGGTGTTTCACCAGCAGAACCAAGAAGCAACGCGACCTCCGCGTCATCGAAACCAGCCCCCGGCTTGGTGATGAGTACCGGGCATACATGCAGCGCTGGTTCTCATACCGCACGAGCGATTTTGATCTGAGCGCCCACCGCGGCGACATCCAACTCGACCTCCAGCAAATCGACCTCCCTGACGCTTCCGTCGATGTAGTGCTGACGCCCCACGTACTTGAACACGTGCCTGATACCGACCTTGCCCTGGCTGAACTGTTCAGAGTGATCGCTCCGGGTGGGCGAATGTACCTGCAGATTCCGCTCGTCTACGGCGAGACCGCCGCGCCAACAGAGCCTGAGTTTCATGCCGACAACACCCCTGTGTTCTGGAACTTCGGCTGGGATCTCACCGACCGCCTCCGCGCCGCCGGATTTATTGCGACCGCGCTGGTCACCGACGAATACGCCCGCATCTTGCGCCGAGAACTCCCCGAGCCCGACCCCCACGGCGACGGCTTCCACGTTGACTCTCTGGTTGAACACGCCCGCCCCGCAGACCTCACTACATGTGCCGACAATGCACAATCGTCGCTGATGGGCTTTGAGCCGGCATACCACTTCGCCACCTGGGAGTGCCTACGCCCCTAGGTGGTCAGCGGTCCTAAGTGGTCAACGACGCGGCCTGAGCCGCCGCTTCAAACACATCAGAATCATCTCGATACCCAATTCGAGCGTCTTCATTGGGTGACCGGTAACCGAACTTTCCCCCACCCGCTCTTGATACTTCACTGGCACCTGCACCAGCGGTATCCGGTGGTGCACCGTGATCAGCATCATTTCGAAACCAAAAGCCGAGCCGTTTGCTTCGAAACGCGGTTCGAGGAAATCCAACGATTCACGGGTGAGCACGCGGAACGTACAGCCCACGTCAGACAGATAGACGGTGTTGAACAACACCTCGGCCAGCTTGGCGACAGCCCAGTTACCCCAACGAAGGAAGAACCCCATATTGGCGCCCGTGAGGATAAACGTCTGCACGGTCCGCGACCCGAACACGACTTCGACGTCCGCGGTGAACGGTAGGAGTTTCAGGATGTCATCGGGGTCGAAGGTGCCGTCGGGTTCGCAAATGCAAACCAAGTCAGCGTCGCGCGTTTCGGCTATGCCTCTGCGGATTGCCGCTCCATACCCTTGGACGGGTTCGAGCACTTCACGCGCCGCAGTTCCTGCTACCGCAGGCGAGGTGTCGGGGTGGGCGTTGTTGTTGACCACCAAGATGTCATCGACGATCCCAATGGCGTCGAACCGCTCAATACAGTCCGCAATGCTGTCGGCCTCTTTGAACGTCGGCAAAATGACCGCAACGGTCTTCCCATTCCACATCGTTACAGATCATGACAGGTTTGGTCAGCTGTCGGCAGCAACGGTTGGCAGATACAGCACATTGTCGCCAATCACGAACCGTTCGTAGTACTCAACTGGCAGCCACAATGAAGCCGGGTCTTCGTCAGCGATCTGGAAGACAAAGGCAACCTCAGCCGGTGGAGTGGCCTCTACAAGTCTCTGATGTTCAGGGAAGCGCACCGGCCACCGGGCAACAACGGCCGCTGTGACCTCGTCGTTGGATGCGAACTCAACCGGCAGAACGCTCCAGAAGCTGCCGTTGATCTTGGTGATGTTGGCGTCTTCTAGCCGATCGAGAATCGCCATGGTGGTGGCGTTCGGGTCGCCGTCGGTCGTGTCGACAAAATCTTTCAGTGTCGGACCGACCAACGCCAGCATCCAGAGCAATCCAACTGCTCCCAACACTCCAACGGCCCGGGCGTCACGAGTTCGACCTGCTAGTTCGTCAATCCCGACGGCAAGCGCAAGGAGGAGGAACGGGAACCCGATCACGCCGTAGCGGCCATCGAAAGCGAAGATCAGATTGTTGAACAGCGCCATGATCGGCAACATGGCAGCCAACACCGCAACAAGCAGATAGCGGCCCGGACTACGCGCGCTGCGGACGTTGACAACGAGTCCGAAGACAACGCCAGCGATCAGCAGGACATATATGACCGGCGGTAGGACGTTGCCGGGTTGCCAATCCAGTGCGCCGTCACGGAGACCAAAAGCCCGCGGGAACAGATCCCGCGCAAACGTCGACAGCCGTTCTGTGTAGGTCCCCTCCACGGGAGCCGGGGTCTCAAGTGATGGCCAACCATTGATTGCATTCCACAAGAGCAACGGACTGCAGCCAGCGATTCCACCCAGGATCACCGTCCACCAAGCCTCGATTAGTCGCCGATTCACCACCAGCACGACCACAACCATTGGCACCAGCGTCGCCAAGAACATGGGGTGCATCCAGAACGCGAATCCCGCCATTGTGCCGAAGATGGCCATCTCCGGCCTCGACGGACGCGGCGATCCCAGAATCCGCAGCGCTAGCAGGAACGCAATGAGCGTGACCAACATCCCCGACGAGTAGGACTCGTATGCCGTGACGGAAATCAACAACATCGCGCCAGGTGTCATCCAAAGCAGAGCCGCGGCAATTGCACCCGTACGCCAGCCACGCAAGTTTCGACCGATGAAGTACAGAACGATTGACGCACCCGCCCACGCCAAGGTGCTCAACAACTTCAGCATCACGATGTGGGAACCGAAAACCCCCTGAATCGGCGCATACAAATACGACTCAAACGGCAACGTGTACACCGTGCCACCGAGCGCGACCGGAAACCGGCCAGCCAGAATCTCGATCGCTTCAATCCCGGTATATGCCTCATCGGCGCGAAGCCGACCTGCTGGGGAACGCAGCATGAGAACACGGAGTAGCAGCCC
>JAHRVJ010000089.1 GCA_019090765.1 Ilumatobacteraceae bacterium | reverse complement strand
GGAGCCAGCTGCTTTATGGCGGCATGGGACGGCTGAGTGAAAGCAGTGTGGTCAACATCAAGAACAAGTCCCACGCTGTCACCTGCGAGGTGGTTGTGCCCGACGGGGGAGGGGCGGGAACATTGATGGCTCAGGGCGGCAGGTTTGGTGGCTGGACGGTGTACATCACAACCGATGGACGCGCCGCATACTGCTACAACCTGTTCGGCGTCGAGTTGTTCAAGGTTGTCGCTGACGATCCGGTCGCGCCCGGCGAGCGTCAGGTGCGGATGGAGTTCGACTACGAAGGCGGTGGGGTCGGCAAGGGCGGCGACATCCACCTTTATGTGGACGGAACCGAGGTCGCCAGCGGCAAGGTTCGAGCGACCGTGCCCGGAGTGTTTTCCGCCGACGAAACAGCAGATGTCGGAACTGACTCCGCGACCGGTGTCACCGACGACCTCACCCGTGACAGCGTCACGTTCAACGGGTCCGTCAAGTGGGTTCAGATCGACCTAGGCGATGCCGCGGAAGACTTCGACCACATGGTCACACCCGAAGAGCGATACCGCATCGCAATGTCTCGCCAATAGACAGCCGACCTAAGCGCCCCCCGTTCACAGGCGAGCACTGGGGCTAGAAACGATTGGCCGCTGTCAGCCTTCTTGCAGTTCGGCTAGTTCGAGCCAGCGGGCTTCGTGCTCGTCAAGTTCGTTCTGTGACCGCTCCAAGTCTGCTCCCAGATCGGAGAGTTGCTGGTGGTCGGTCACAGTCGTCAGTTGTTCGGTGAGCGAATCGACGCGACTCTGGGCCTTGACCATGGCCCGTTCGGTCTCACGAAGCTGACGCCCGATCGTGTAAGCACTCGGCCCAGACGGACGCTGATTTGCGGCCGCGCTACCCGGTGCCTTCTTGGCCGTCGGACCAGGGCTGGAAGGCTTGGACGGTGCTGGCTTGGCCGCCCGCTCCGCGAGCCATCCGGAAACGCCGCCAGGAACCCGGCGAATCGAGCCGCCCGGGTCGATGGCGAGTACATGGTCGGCTACTCGGTCGAGGAAGGCCCGATCGTGGCTCGCGACCACGAGCGCCCCGGGCCAATCGTCGAGGAATGACTCCAGCGACCGCAGCGTGTCGAGATCGAGATCGTTGGTGGGCTCGTCGAGGATCAGCAAATTGGGTTCTGTCGCGAGCACCATCACGAGCTGCAGCCGACGGCGTTCGCCTCCCGACAGCATCCGCACCGGTGCGTACTGGGCTGTGGTATCGAACCAGAACCGCTCCAGCAACGCCTTGTCTCGATAGTCGGGCTCACGGTGCGGGCCCGATACGAGCTTTCGAACGATGGCCTCGGGGTCGAGGTCGGAGGAATGCTGGTCGGCGAAGCCGGAGACAACCGTCTTGCCTCTTCGCACGACTCCACTCGCTGGTTCTGCCCGGCCCCCGATGATGTCGAGCAGCGTCGACTTGCCCGACCCGTTAGGCCCGACGACTGCCAGGCGGGCACCGGGTTCGATAAGCAGATCGACATCAGCGAACACGGTCAGCTCGTCTGGCTGCGCAGGGCCGTTGTCCCCACCGTCCGCGGACAACTTGAAGCGCTGCGCGACGCCAATCAGTTCAACAACTTGATTGCCGAGCCGCTTGGTCCCCACGCCGAGTTCAAGCTCGCTGCCGCGCACACCAACCGGAGCGGGGCCGCCCGACACGATCTCTCCGGCACTTCGCAAACGGGCCTTGGGTTTTGTGGAGCGCGCCGGCGCGCCTCGCCGCAACCAAGCCAATTCCTTTCGCGCCAGAATTTTCCGGGTTGATTCTTCTTGCGCCTCGCGCTCGATCCGCGCTGCTCGCGCACTGAGATAGGTCGCATAGGCGCTCGAACCGACCGCAGCCTGATGCAGAAATCCACGCCCGTTGTCGAGCTCCAGTACCTTGCTCGGCCCAACGTCGGTGGTTAACCGATCAAGCGCATGACGGTCGTGAGTCACGAGCACCAGCGCCGAGTTCATCGACGTCAGCCTCGTTTCGAGCCACTCAATTGCTTCGAGATCGAGGTGATTGGTCGGCTCGTCCAAAACGACCATGTCGTGATCACCGTGCTCGTCGTCGGCGAGCACTTTCGCCAACGCGACCCGCTTCGCCTGCCCACCAGACAGTTCGCTGGTTGAACGATTCAGCAGCGGTTGCACACCGAGCTTGGTGGCGACGGCGGCAACCTCCCAGGAATCACCGAGAAAGTCGGTAACCGTCCCGGCCGGGAGCACCGGATCTTGCTCAAGTGAGGCAATCCGGACACCGCGACCAAAGCGGACATCACCTTCGTCTGGGCTGAGGACACCGGTGAGAATTCGCAGCAAGGTCGTCTTGCCTGATCCATTGACCCCGACAACGGCGATCCGATCACCGCTTGAGACAGTGACATCTAAGTCGCTGAACAGGGCCTTGTCAGGCTGGGCAATACCGACCCCGGCGAGGTCCACACAGATCACCGGCCAGACGTTACGGGCGGACGGCGCTTTCGCACCGTCCGCCCGTCAGGGGTATTACTGGTTTTGGGGGGAAATTCAGCCCTCTTCGTCAGCGCCTGCTGGACGCTCCGGGCGCTCGGGACGCTCACCGTTGACACGAGCAGTCACCCGCTCTTCGAGGCCTGCTGCCTTTTCGGCGGCGACGTCAGCCTCGATACGACCGTTGGCGATTGCCTCATCAAGGTGCTCGGTCGCCTCTTCGACGAGGGTGTCGATCACAGTTTGGACATCGACGCCATTCTCGGCTGCGATGTCGGCGAGGCTTGATCCGTCACGGATCTGGCCACGCAGCGTCTCAGCATCGATGCCGAGAAGTTCGAGGACCGCCTCAGAGGAGGCTCCGCCCGGTCCACGACGACCGCCTGGCCGTCCTTCGCCACGCTCGCCCCGCTCGGGACGATTCTCCATCAGGTGGGTGGTAACGGCATCGGCCTGGTCAGAAGTAATGACTCCAAACTCGACGAGTGGCTGCAAGTTCTCACGGAGGCCTTCGCCTGCCTCGGCGTTTGCGGCCGAGTCGGTCTCGTCGGCCTGCTGCACAATCGCGGCAGGAGTGTCAGAGGAAGCTGCACTCGTCATGCCAGGCACGCCGAAGACGAGTCCGGCGGCTGTTCCGCCTAGCAGACCAACGGTGAGTCCTACGGCCAAACCGCGCTTCTTGCCCGCCTTCTTCTCGCTGGGGTTTGATTCGTTTGTGTTGCTAATCATGGTGATTCCTTTCGGGGGATCAGTTGCTGATAACCCCAATATGAACGACGACGGTTAGTAGCAAACTGGAACGAGTTAAGAGTTAGGTGTGACCGCTTCGGATGATCCGGGATCAGACCGAATCGGCAGGGTAAAACCAATCTCTGATCCTCCGCCAGCTCGTTGACTGGCAACCACAGTGCCACCGCTCCCCTCGACAACCGCCTTCACGATCGACAATCCCAATCCGGACCCAGGCATGGTCCGCGCCGATTCAGCGCGGTGGAATCGATCAAACACCAACGGCAAGTCCTGCGCGTCGATACCAGGGCCACGATCAAGCACCGTGAGCGTTCCACCGACTACGACAACCTCAATCCGCCCGTCGGACTGGTCGAACTTGCAGGCGTTGTCGATCAGATTTGTGATGGCACGATCCAGAGCGGAGCGGGATGCCTCAACCGCACCGGCCGAGCCGACATCGACTTCAATCGTTCGCGACCTCCGCCTCCCCACGCGTTCTGCCACGTCATTGGCGAGCACGCCTAGATCGATCCACTCTGCAGGTTGATCACCAAGATCTCCCGAAGCAACCGCCACCAATTCGTTGACGAGATCAGTTAGCTCGATGATCTCGCTGTCGAGGTCATCGAGAATCCGCTCCTGCATCTCGCTGCCCATCTCTGGGTGACGACGCATCACCGACAGATTGGTCCGCAAGCTCGTCAACGGTGTTCGGAGTTCGTGGCCGGCATCTTGCACCAGCCGCTGCTGCTCGGCGCGCGATTGAGACAACGCTCCCAGCATCGCCCGGAACGCAGTGCCCAGCCGGCCGACCTCATCTGACCCGGTACCGGGGACATCAACATCCAAGCGGCCGGATTCGCCGACATCTTCGGCGGCCTTAGTGAGCCGCCGTACGGGCCCGGCAACGGTTCCGGCAATCATCCACCCGAGCATGGCGGCCGCAATCGATACGACGATGACGAGCAGGATCGTGCGCTGGCGCACGTCGTCGAGCACTCGGTCGACCTCATTCAACGGCCGAACGATTTGGACCGCACCGTCCGACAAGCCGATCGTATGCACGCGCACGTGATCACCTTCCACCGTGACCGTAGACATATCGACGATTCGTGGCTGGCCAATCACCTCAGCTGCACCCTCATCAATTGGAAACTCGACATCCAGAGTTGAAGCGATGCTCTGCCCGTCACGGTCAACGACGCGAACTGAGTACACCTCCAGCACCCCACGCTCGGGAACGCGAGAAGGTCTGGTCCCGATTCGGCCAACCAGTTGGCCCGAAGCCTCAGACATCGAACGGTCGATTTCGTCGAGCAGCCGCGCGCTTGTGGACCGGTAGCCGATGATCCCCACCACGGACGT
>JAHRVJ010000088.1 GCA_019090765.1 Ilumatobacteraceae bacterium | reverse complement strand
GGCTTATTTGCCGGCGGTGCACACTTCACGGCTGCGGTCACCCACGCATTGTCTAGCCGCAACCCATCATCAACAGCGATGGATTCTGGCTGATTTGCGAGCCCCGCTCGGTGAAGAGCCCGAAATAGCCAATCACCGCTGCGATCACCGGTAAACACGCGCCCGGTGCGGTTCGCTCCGTGTGCAGCGGGCGCCAGACCCAGCACCACGATGGCGGCATTTGGGTCTCCAAACCCCGGAATCGGACGTCCCCAGTAGTTTTCGTCTCGATAGGCGGCTCTCTTCTCAACCGCCACCCGCTCGCGCCATTCGACCAGCCGGTCGCAAGCACGGCAATCGATAACTTCATGTTCGAGCCTGGCGAGCGCAGTCACGAGCACGACAGTAGGTTGAGCGGCAGCTATGGCCAACACCAAGCCCAAATCCAAGACACGGTCGTCATCTACCAGTCCGCGAGGTACGCCGACCACAATCTTGCTAGTTCGCCATGGTCAGACGCCCACAACCGGCAAAGTGCTGCCTGGACGCGCCAAGGGGCTGTCGTTAGCCGATGCGGGCCGAGCCCAAGCCGAGATTGCCGCCGAGCGCATTGGTGCGCTCAAGCGGGTCGACGCGATCTACAGCTCACCGCTCGAGCGGGCCAAGGAGACAGCCGCTCCAATCGCCAAAGCTTGCCGATTACGGACTCGGGTCAGTCGAGGCCTCCTCGAGTGCGATTTCGGTGAATGGACTGGCGCAGAGTTAAAGAAACTGATGAAGCTCCCCGAATGGGAGACGGTCCAGCGCTCACCATCGACCTTTCGATTCCCCGGAGGCGAGAGCTTTCTGGAGATGCAGACACGGATGGTTTCGACCCTTGATGCGCTCCGCGTAGAGCATCCAGGCGGAACCATCGTCTGTGTTTCCCACGCCGACACCATCAAAGCAGCGGTCGCTCACGCCATGGGCACCCATCTCGACCTGTTTCAACGAATCGTGATCAGCCCCGCATCCGTCAGCGCCATTGTCTGGTCGGGCGGCGGCCCGGTGGTATTGGCAGTCAATTCGACCGGCCGGCCGTTGACCGAATTACAACCGTCGTGACCATCCAATGAGCCTCTTCTACGAGTTCGATGAAGTGGACTCCTTCACAGTCGGCACCCGCGGGCAACCCGGAGAGCGAGTGTTCTATCTTCAGGCTCGCTCCGACGAACAACGCGTCACGATCAAGTGCGAAAAGCAGCAAGTAGCGGCCATTGCTCAGTATCTCCGTCGTGTCCTGGCCGATCTCCCTCCGCCAGAGGACCGGCCAATGTCAGCAACGTTCGAGTTGCTCGAACCACTGGAGCCGGCTTTCATCCTCGGCCCCGTGGGTCTTGGCTACGACCGAGGAAACGATCGAGTACTCGTCCAGTTGGAACAAGTCGGAGAGCTCGACGAGCAAGGCGAGCCACTCGAAGACGAAGATCGTGGCCATGTCCGCCTGTACGTGAGCCGGGGCCAAGCCGCTGCCTTCTGCGAACATGCTGACGGCGTCATCGAGGCGGGCCGACCGCCGTGCCGCTGGTGTGGAAACCCGATGGACCCCGATACCCATGATTGCCCGCGAATGAACTGATCGTGTTTATGACTGAGCTACGCGTCGACGCTGTTGAAGACCCGATTCAACATCTGCTGCGCGGCGAGATCGAAATCGAGGGCCAAATGCCCTACAGCAGCAACGCCACGTACTTGGTGCACGTCATTCACGAACAACGGTCTCACCCAGCGATCTACAAGCCGATGCAGGGCGAGCGACCGCTGTGGGACTTCGAGCCTGGCCTTCACCGACGAGAGCTTGCCACCTACCTCCTTAGCGAAACGCTCGAGATTGGCGTGGTTCCGCCCACTGTGATCCGCGAAGGGCCGCTCGGTGAGGGTTCTGTGCAATGGTTCGTTACGGCTGATCAACGTGAGCACTACTTCACGATCTTCGAATCCTTCCCCGACACTCACGATCAACTTCGCGCTGTCGCACTGCTCGACATCATTGCCAACAACACCGACCGCAAGAGCGGTCATTGCCTGTACCTGCCTGATGCCGACGATGGCCCGGGCGCGATCTGGGGAATCGACCACGGCTTGTGTTTCGCTCCCGAATACAAGCTCCGAACAGTAATCTGGGAATTCGGCGAGGAGCCAATACCGGATCAACTGCTCGATCAGGTCGCCAAGCTCTGCCACAGCGTCCCGCTCGACATAGCTGCACTCCTGAGCGACGAAGAAGTCGAAGCGATCCAAGGCCGCGCGGCCTGGTGCGTCAAGCACCGTGAGTTCCCCACCGATCCAACGGGTCGCCGCTACCCCTGGCCACTGGTCTGAGTTCGAGCAATGGACGACGAGGAACTCGACACGCTCATACATAGCGCCGACCTCGACGGCCTAGTTCGGCTAATCGACGACCGATGCTCCAACGAGGACTGGGCGGGTCTGCTGCGAGTGCGTGATCGAACTCGGCATGCCGCCTCGACCGGCCGCCAGCTGTGGCCCGCGACGACCTTGGCTGAATACCGGTTAGCGCTGTTGGCGGCACCGAAGTTTGCCGCCGCCGTCCTTGATGAGTCAGACGGCCTCTCAGGTCGATTCACCGCCGGGCCATTAACCGAAGTCGTCGCTCAGCGGCACACTTGGGCTCAGTTATCGCCGCTGATCGACCATGGCCCCCGCGCGACGTTTGTGGCCCATGAAAGATCGCTGCGGGGTGAATCAGTCGACACCTCTGGCCTTCCAAGCGTGCTGGACATCCCATCAGCGATTCAACCCTGGGAACCGAAATACGCACTAGCCAAATATCAGCAGTCGGGGGCCGAATTTCCAATGCCAACTCTTCCCGACGAGTGGACCGACATCGAACCGGTCCCGGCTGAGATCCTCGACGACGACGTCGAACTCGCCGTTCGCCAACTAGTCGAAACCTGGGTGAGCGGTTCGAACGGGCAAGTGGAAGTCACGTGCGTCAATGGAGGTATCGCCGAAGCATTGGGCGCTCTGGGACTCCGACGCGCACGTGTCTGCCCCCTTGAGCCAGCAACAGCGTTGGCCTGGTTGGCTTGGGCGGGGGCGAGTGGCGGTGCCCACGGCCGCCGGCGTGGGGCCGCGTCGGGACGATTTGGAACATGGTGGGTGTTAGCCGCGCTCGGCGACGCCCTCGATGACTGGCCCGTTCCCCCCGACCAACTCGGCGAGTTGGCCCAAGAACTGCAGTGGTACCGTTGGGACGCACACGAGCCAGCCCTCGGCTGGACCCTCCAGCTCGCCATTGGCGACCCCACCGAAAACACCGCATGGGCCTTCACCGCCCGCGACGCCACCTAATCCCCCAACGCCACCTCAATCCTCCGGCTTCATTCTTCCGACTTCGATCCCCCGAATCATTCAGGATGGGGGCCGCAGTTTGCCAGCGCGCGGGTGGGGTTAGCGGGCTTCTAGGGCGGCGATTAGTTGGGGCATCACCTTGTGGACGTCGCCAACGATGCCGAGGTCGGCAATCCCGAAGATGGGGGCCTCTTTGTCTTTGTTGATCGCGATGATGTTCTTCGCGCCTTTCATGCCGACCATGTGCTGCGTAGCCCCAGAGATGCCAG
>JAHRVJ010000087.1 GCA_019090765.1 Ilumatobacteraceae bacterium | reverse complement strand
TGTACTTGTGCTCGTTTGTCGCATCACACGCCCGCTCACACGGTGACCCCGCATGGTGTCCTGCATGAACCCGACCGCAGTAGCCCCAGCCATGATCACTAGCCCCATCATCTCCGTCACCGAAGTTGACCCGAGTCCTGCCGATACGCAGGCATTGGCCGTCGACCTGATCGATATCCACTGCCGAGCCGGGCATTTCGTGGCCGAGCTGAGTGAAAATCCCGGCTGGGACGAAGCCGATCGCATCACGAGCAGGCTCATCAGTGAGGCCTATGCCGTCGCTACACGGACCGCCCCAGTCCACGCCCTAGACGCCCCCGCTGTCGTGCGCTGCCGCGAGCTGGCTGCCGCCCAGCGACACATGGTCCTCGCCCTCAACGGCAACGGACTGGCAGACATCGATACAACGACCGTAGTCAGGGCACGGGCGCTCCTCGCTGAGCTCGCCGAATTGTGTGGGAGAATTCGCCGATGAGCATCTCGATTCACCTCCTCGGGTCACCCCGTGTCGAGGTAGACGGGGAGGACCAGGGTCGGCCCCGCGGCGCGAAGACGTGGGCGCTGCTGGCCCTGCTCGCTCGCAGCGAAGGGGCGCTACCGCGCACCCGGATCGCCGAGCTGTTGTTCTCCGAAGCCGACGACCCGCTCGGGGCCTTGCGCTGGACCGCCTCCCAACTGCGCCGGCTGCTGACTTCGTCCGACACGGTGGTCGGCGACCCGATGGAGCTGCGATTGCCGACCGATGCAAAGGTGGACACCGATGTGATCATCCGAGGTCGATGGGAGGACGCGTTGGACCTGCCCGGCCTCGGGCGACCCCTACTCGAGGGCGTGGAACCTAGAGCCGGAGCCTCATTCGAGCTGTGGCTGAGCGGAGAGAGGCGACACCTCGACGGCGCCGCTTCTGCAATGCTCCACGAGGCCGCATCGACGCTGCTCGCGCGAGACAAAGCTGATCGCGCGGTCCCGGTTGCCAATCGTCTCGTCGCTCTGGACCCCTCCGACGAAAACGCCCAGGTCATGCTTGTTCAGGCGCTGGTGGCGGTCGGCGACCATGACGCCGCCAACCAACGAGTGGAGACCTGCACCAATCTGTTTCTTGAAGAATTGGGAGTGGAGCCCAGCCCCGCCCTCGCCGCGGCGGCCCGCCGCCGCGCAACGCTCGTACGTGCCAGCCCAATCATGTTGCGGGCCCAACTCGAGGCCGGCCAGGCAGCAATGTCAGCGGGCGCAGTCGACGCCGGGTTGGAGACCCTCCGAGGCGTAGCAGAAGGCGCCGGTGTCCTCAAGGACGATCATGTGACCCTCCAAGCTCTCTTCGCTCTCGGGGTGGCTCTCGTCCACACGACCAGGGGTACCGACGAGGAGGCCGTCACTGTCCTTCACCGAGCACGCGACCTGGCCGACGCCATGGGCGACGACACAATCAGTGGCAGCGCCTGCCGAGAGCTCGGCTACGTCGAGTTGCTGCGCGGCCGCTACGACCGCGCTAACACTTGGCTCGAAGCCGGTCGCGAGCGAGCCGCCGGCAACGACACAGAGCTGGGTTGGATCGACCTCTTCACCGGCTCCTGCCTCTCTGACACAGCCCACTACACCAAAGGCGAGCATGCGCTTCGTCGGGCGATCGAACTGACAGCGCGGGCCGGCGAGACCGAGGGCGAGGCGTTCGCCACGACCCATCTGTGTCGGCTGCACATCCTGCGAGGCGAACTCGAGGAGGCCCGAACGGCCGGACGGAGGGCACTCGAGCTCACCGACGCCGCGGCATGGACTTCCTTCAGGCCTTATCCCGAGACTTGGGCTGCCTTGGCCGAGTTCGGACTCGGGCAGGTTGACGAGTCACACCAACTGTTCGAACATGCCTGGGCCATGGCATCTCAGATTGGTGACGTCTGTTGGCAGACACTGTCCTTGAGGGGGCTCGGCCTCATCAACGCTGAACGCGACCACCAGGCCGAGGCGATCGACCAACTGAGCGAGGCACCCACCCACTGCCGACGGCTACCCGACGCCTATCGATGGGCAGAGGCCTACGCCCTCGAGGCACTCGTCGGTGTCGCCGTCGATGCCGGAGACGGCCGAGCCAGGGCCTGGCTAGCACAACTCGACACAATCGCATCCCGACACGGCTTCCGCGAGTTTCAGGCCCGAGCCCACCTACATCGAGCCGACCTCGGCGAACAAGACGCGTGGAAGCTCGGAGCACTCGTCGCTGCAGAGATTGACAATCCGCTCCTGACTCGCGACGTCGCCGCCCGGGAGCCTGGACACTGGGCCTCAGCGGAGGCGTCTGTCAGAGGAACCCCTGAACTGACGGAATTGGCTCGCTAGAACTTCTTTTCAGGTGAGGGCCTGCGATGACGAGTGGTCCGCTCAGGATCGTCGGCGACTCGTTGTCGGTGTCGAAGGGGGCAAGCTTCGAAAGTCCGCGCATGCCCGAACGTCACTGCCGGAAGAAGTCGTGAACCTCCCTGAACGGCCGAGATAGCGCCACTGCCGACCATCAATACTCGATATCGCCCCATGTTGGACGGCAATCTCTTGGCGGAACGGGAGGGATTCGAAC
>JAHRVJ010000086.1 GCA_019090765.1 Ilumatobacteraceae bacterium | reverse complement strand
TGTTCGGAACTGGCTCCGGCGAGCACGACGAAGAATCCGATTGCGACGATCGCGACGATGAGCACAATCCACGGAGCGAACGGGCGCGAACGTTGTTCGACGGCATCTTCTGGAAGGTCCGTTTCGGCGTCAGTCATTTTGAGACCTCCATCTCAGCATCTTCGACGGCGACTGTGGCATCGCGGGCAATGCTCTCGCCATCGGGATCACCCGTAGGGATCGGTGCTGATACCGGATCGATCGCGATACGGCGCCTCTTTCCGGGAAACGCCGCCAGCAAGGTGCCAATTGCCATGGTTAGCCCACCGATCCAGAGCCACAAGATCATCGGCTTGACGAACACGCGGATGGTGGCGCTCAGGTCGCCCGCCGCCGAGCCGGGGTCAAGCGTGAGGTAGATGTCCTCGGTGAGCCCTGTACGCACCGATGGGGTGCCTACCTCAGCTCCCATGTTGAGGTAGGTCGTATTCGAGGGCCGGTAGGTCGAACCACCGTCGAGTACGACGTTTGCAGCGAGCACGCTCTTGCTCCCGTTGTCGTTGATCTGCTCATCAACCGACACCAGTTCGAATGTGTGGCCTCCCCATTCGGTTACTTCGCCTTGCTCCAACGTCAATGTCGCCGAGTGCGTGAAACTGTTTGATGACGCCAGCGCGACCGCGACCAGGATCACCCCAATGTGGACGACCATGCCCCCGTTGGCTCGACCGAGCAGGCCGCGCCAGCCCTGTCGCCGGGTCGCCAATGCGAGTTGACGCAACGCCGCGCCGCCAGCGAAACCAGCGAGCCCGAAGGCGACGAGGGGAGCCCAGCCGTCAGCACCGACAAATACCGCCACCGCGAGCGCACCTGCGCCCATCCACGACGGCCAGAACAGCCGATCACGGAGAAGTTCGGTTGAAGCCTTACGCCACGGCAAGACCGGAGCGACACCCATCAGGAACAGCAGTGACAATCCAATCGGCATCGACAGGCGATCGAAGTACGGCGACCCGACCACGGTTTGGCGATCCTGAACAGCTTCGACGAGCAACGGGAACACCGTGCCCAGCAACACCACGAACGCAAACACGGCGAACAGCACATTGTTCGCGAGAAAAGCTCCTTCACGTGACAGCGGCGAGTCAATCGCTCCGGGGGAACGCAGGCGATCGCCGCGCCACGCAATGAGCCCCAGCGAGACCACCATGATCAAGCCAAAGAAGGCGAGCAGCCACGTACCTATCGGGCCATCACCGAATGCATGGACGGAGTTGATGACGCCCGACCTGGTAAGGAACGTGCCAAGAATTGTGAGTGCGAACGTGGCCACGAGCAAGCTCAGGTTCCAGACGCGCAACATGCCACGGCGCTCCTGCACCAGCACCGAGTGGATATAGGCCGTACCCGTTAACCACGGAAGCAACGAGGCGTTCTCAACCGGGTCCCAAGCCCACACCCCCGACCAGCCAAGCACCTCATAGCTCCACCAGCCGCCGAGCAGAATACCAATCGTGAGGAACGCCCATGAGAACAGCGCCCATCGACGCGTCTCCAGCAGCCAGCCCTCTCCGAGCCTTCCCGTGACGAGCGCCGCTATCGCGAACGCGAACGGCACCGTGAAGCCCACGTACCCGAGGTAGAGAATCGGTGGGTGGAACAGCACCAAGATGTGGTTCTGTAAGAGTGGGTTAGGGCCTGGCCCTGATGTAATGCCTGGAGCGCCTGCTGCGAACGGGTCGGCGGGCCCGAAACTCAACATCGCGAAATAGGCGGTGACCACAAACATCACGATCAGTGCCCAACCGACGAGGACGTCATCGGTGCGATCTCTGAAACGCCACGCAACAGCGGCGGTAAACCCAGCAAGAATTAGCGACCAGAGCAGGACCGAACCTTCGAGCGCCGACCACATCGCGGCGATGTTGTACAGCAGCGGAGTGTCGGCTGACCCGACCTGCTGGACGTAGGCCATCGAGAAGTCGCGGGTGATCAAAGCCCGCTGCATCATCACGACTGCCAAAACAATGCCGCCGAAGGCCAGAAAGGCGTAGAGCGGGCCCTGCTTCAGCAGTTTGCGGTCCTGGTTACGGATGCCGAACAACACCGCGAGTGCACCGAATACCGACGATGCAAGCATCAGCAATAGCCCGGCGCGGCCGAGCGCGGAGTTGATGCTCGCCGCGATCACAGTTTGGTCACGTGGTGCTCGTACAGCCGGCTGCTTCAGCCTCGGTGACCCGCTCGTCGTTGACCGACACGTACTCGTCGGAGTGTTTTACCTCGACACGGTCACCTTGGAGCGTGCCTTGCTCGATTACGCCGTGAACAACCACGGGAATGCACTCCTTGAAGATTCCGCCAGGCTCACCATCGTAAGAAACTCCGATGGTCTCATCGTTGAAAGACATCGTGAAGACGGTGGCGTTGCCGACTTTCTCCACTGAGCCCTCATCGACTGTGCCCTGCAACCGAATACGCCGGTCAGCGTCGCAGCCGTCACGTACGCCGACCTCGTCAACGTTGCAGTAGTAATCAACCGCGGACGTGAGAAATTGAGTAACGATCACGCCACCCGCGACAAGCACCAGAGCCAGCACCGCGATCGACAACCAGTTGCGCTTCGATTTCCCGCCCGATGCGGTGGGTTCAGCAGGGCCCCGCGGGGTGAGGTTCATTTCCGACATCAGGGAGGCTCAGGTCCAGTACTTGTCTTCGTCGGGGATCTGTGCTCCCAAACGCCGACCCCGGCGTACAACACCCCACGACATCCCAATCACCATGACGAAAGTCAACACGTAACTACCAATGATGAACCCGGCATCTTCCATCAGTTTTCCTCAAGTTTCTGCGTAGGCACTACTTCGGCGCGCCTGCTCGCCAGCGCCAGGTCGAGGCCACGATCATCCATCATGTCTTCCATTGCCATCACTCGCGTGCGGTGCAGTACAAGCCAGATGTAGAACAACGTGAAGGCGACCACCCCGACGAACAAGCTGAACAACATCAGCCCATCCATGTCGATATCACCATCGGTATCTAGCACCGTTGCTTCCTGATGCAAGCTGCGCCACAACCGCACACTCCAGTGAACTAGCGGAATCAATAGCACCGCAAGTAGACCAACTACTGCACTCCGGCGCGCCCGTTGCTGGTGGCTACCACCTAGGCGACGCACGGCCAAGTAGCCGATATAGGTCACGAACAGCAGCGCGGTGGTTGTCAGCCGAGCATCCCACTGCCAGAACACTCCCCACGTCAAGCGCCCCCACAGCGACCCGACAACGAGCGTCGCGGCGACGAAGATCGTACCGATTTCGGCACTGGCCCCAGCGAGGCGATCCCAGCCAAGCGCCTTGGAACGACCAAACAGGTAGAAACCTGAAGCAACCGCAGTGACCACGAACGACATGTAGGCGACCCAGATCGTCGGCACATGCACATACATGATCCGCACTGCTTCGTCTTGGTCACGATCGGCCGGAGAGAAGCCCAGACCGAACGCGACCAGCCAGACCATCGCCACAACCGTCATGCTCCCAAGGATGCGCGTACCCCGCGTACCGGTTCCTGCGAACCGACCAGATGGGTCGACTTCGACACTGGCTGGGTTGGAGTCGGTAGTCGTCATAAATACTTCTGCGAGGCCATTCCTGCGGGTGAATTATTCGTCAATCAGCGGACCGAATGCTAACGATCCCCCGACACCGAAAGTTGCGGCGAAGACGAGTAGCAGGCCCACCCAGGGCCAGCCATCCGACACCACCGCTCCTGCGGTGCCGAGCGCTGCTTCGACCGCTCGTGTTGCTCCGATAAGAACGGGTGCCACCGCCGGGAGCGTGAGCAGCGGGAGCAATGTCTCGCGGCCCTTGAACCCTGCGGCAAGACCTCCGTACAGCGTACCTACCGCAGCGAGACCACATGTAGCGGACAGCAAGGTAATTGCGAGTAGTGCAATGCCGTCAACGGGCACCGTTTGGCGGTACAGGATGACTGCGGCGAACAGCAGCACGATTTCCAGCACAAGTAACTCGATCGCCAGACCCATTGCCTTGCCTAGGTAGATCGCCCGCGGGTCGACCCCCGCGACGCGCATGGCGTCGAGCGCCCCATCATCAGTTTCGATCGCAAAGGTGCGCTGAACGAGCACCAGCAAGCTAAACATCGTGGCCAGCCAAACGAGACCTGGCGCAACCCTTTCCAGCACGGCATCAGAATCGAGGGCAAACGCGAAGATCACCATCGTCACCCCCGCGAACGGCAAGACCTGGTTCAGCACCACCCGACTACGCCGTTCGACCAGCAGATCTTTCCGGGCGACGAGACAGGCGACCCGCCAGATACTCATTGCTCACCGCCGTTTACTTGGCCTGCAACTACATCAACCGCTCGCGTGGCAAGCGACCCCGCCCGCTCCAGTTCGTGACTGGCTACAACGATTGTGGCCCCTGCACCAGCGGCCGCGCGCAGAGTTACATCGAGTTCGTCTCGCGCCGCAGCGTCAAGGCCGGCATGGGGTTCGTCGAGTAGCCACAGCTGCGCGCGCCTGGCAACGAGACAAGCCAAAGCAGTCCGGCGCTTCTGCCCGGCAGAAAGCTTGCGAACGGGAATCTCGGCCAAGCGATCGGCAACCCCGAGGCGCTCCATCGCGGCTGAGGTTTCGCTCTCGGTAGCCCCCACTGTCGCCCCCCAGAAGCGGATGTTCTCAGCCACTGTTAGGTCGAGGTACAACCCGTTCTGGTGACCCAGCATGCCGACGTTGCTTCTCACGGCTTCGCGGTCGGTCTTGAGATCGAGTCCGAGGACACTCCCCTCGCCTCGGATTATTGGAACGAGGCCAGCGCACACTCGCAGCAACGTGGTCTTGCCAGCACCGTTCGGTCCCCTGAGCAACACGATTTCGCCGCGCTGAACCAGCAGCGAGGCCCCCGCAAGTGCCGGGAAATGTCCAAGCACGGCCACCGCTTGGTCCAGCTTGACGACAGGCACTGTGGCCTCCGTGGCTGGCTGCAGGGTCGAGTCGTCCATGGGATCGTCGCCACGTTAGGGGCGAAACTGTCAGACAACTGCGCCCAAGATCGCCCCTGTGGGGACTATCTTCGATCTTTATGCCGGACACCATCCCGATTCCCAACGCTCAGGCCGGGCCGGCAGACCCCGCAAACTCACCGTTGCCACCACCATCGACCACACCGAGCTCAGCGCCCACGCCTTCACAGGCGGCGCCAGAGTTGACTCGCCGGGGAAAGGTCAATAGGTGGGATCGTCCACGGCCACCGCGCGATTGGCGTTGGTGGGTCGGAGGTTTCGGCCGAGTTCTGATCACCACCGGGTTGCTGTTATTTGGCTTCGTTGCCTACCAACTTTGGGGAACCGGAATCGAAACGGCCCGCGCCCAGCGCGCTCTCGAATCAGAGTTCGAGGAACTACTCGCCGAAGCGCCAGATCTCCCGGCCACGACTGTCCCGACCATCGAAGAGACCCCCGAAGAAGTTCCTGAGCAACCATCTGGCGAGCCCGAAACTGTTGAGCCTCCAGTAGCGGAAACGATCGTCGAGCCGGTCATCGTGCCGTTGGCCGAGCAGAATCTCCCAGCCTTCGAAGAAGGCGATGCTGTGGCACGGATTGAGATTCCGAAGATCGGAGTCAACGACATCGTGGTCGCTGGAGTGTCGACTTCGGATTTGAAGAAGGGTCCCGGTCATTTTCCGGACACACCACTCCCAGGCCAACTTGGCAACGCCGCGATTGCTGGCCACCGCACCACGTACGGCCAACCATTCCACAACGTTGACAAGCTCGAAATCAACGACGACATCGTCGTAACCACCTTGTCAGGTACGTTCGTTTACAAGGTCACGGGTCAGCAGATTGTCTCACCGTCTGACTACCAGGTAATTTCAACCACCGACCCAACCCTGGCAACGATCACCCTCACGTCGTGCCACCCAAAGTGGACCGCACAAGAACGGATCATCATCTCGGGCGTCCTCGACCCGGAGGCGTCAGCCGCGCTTGGAGAGTCAGTCATCAACTACGGGCGCCCGCTTGACGTCGCCACCGATGACGGCCGCAACGAGCACGAACCCGACGACGTTGAGATCATTGGAATCGACGACGGAGAAGCAACAAACGACCCGACCTTCGTTGAGGCCGAGGCGTCAGACAACCAAGCACAGCTTGGGTCAGTCGCAGTCAACGCTGGAATTGCCGATGCCTTCGCCGAGGGTTGGTTTAGCGATCCGGGCGCCTACAGCCAAGTGGCACTTTGGGGGTTGCTGCTGGCAGCCGTAGCTGCGCTGATCTATCTCATCAGCCGCAGATTCCGCCACTACTGGGTAGGAATTCTGGCCGGGTTCATGCCCTTCTTCGTAGCGCTCTACTTCTTCTACCAGAACGTGAACCGGCTACTCCCGCCGAACCTCTGAGTGACCAGGCCCCACCGTTGGGCCAGCGACCGTCAAACGCCGCGAAAGTTCGCAGCCCGCTTTTCGAGGAACGCAGTACGCCCCTCAACGGCGTCGCTGCTGGCCCACGCAGCTACGCGGGCGGCCTCGACCAGATCATCGGCGAGCGGCTGAGGTACACGGTGTTCGAGGGCGAGCTTGTGTCCGGCGATAGTCAGTGGAGCGAGTTGCGATAGCTGCGTGGCCCAATCCAAAGCCACATCGAGTTTGCCGAGGCGGTGAATGCCTCCAAACTTGTGCAGCTGAGCGCCGGTGTATGTTTCCGCGGCCAACAACATCGCCCGCGCTACCGGTGGCGAAAACTCTGCAGCCAGACGATTCACGGTCCACGGATCAACAACTAGACCCAGCTTCGCCGCGGGGACACCGATCACACTCTCCGGAGTAGCGACGCGGAGGTCGGCAGCTATCGCAAGTTGGGCGCCAGCACCCAAGGCCGGCCCATCGATGGCAGCTATCACCGGGACCGCTAGGTCGCCAAAGCCGCGCAGGACCTTCGACAAGTCAGATCCGAATTCGTCACCATCGACTCCGTTGAGGTCGGCGCCCGCACTGAAGGCGGGAGGTGCCCCAGTGAGCACCACAACTCGAGTGCCACCGTCGTCGCCTCCACGCAGGGCCTGTTGAATATCGATGAGTCGGAGCAGCGTCTCATGATCGACCGCGTTCCGGCGATGCGGGCGATCAAGGGTGATTACCGCCACCCTGCCGCTTTGCTCAAGCTTCGCGGTCACTGCTCAGGCACCACCATTCGAGCGGGCGGCGTTGAGACCGTGTTCGTGACGTTTGGAAATCGCTCGTAGCATGGCCTGACTGTATGTCCGAACAGCGCGACACCTCTACCGCCGATGATCCTGTCCGTGCTCGACGCGCGCAGGTAGCAAAGTGGACGTTGCTCGCGAACCGAGTCGGCTACCTCTTCGTGGCGCTGGCCATGGCGCTTTTCTTCATCGCCTTCGTATTCACCTTCTCCGCGACCATGGCCACTCTGATCATCGTTTCACTCGTCATCGGCTGTGTTCTCCTCGCTCCGTCGATCATCCTCGGCTACGCAGTCAAGGCCGCCGAGCGCGACGATCTCGAACGCGGATTCTGACCTGAGCGTCACACTTGTTACCATTCGGTAACTCATGTCTGTACGACTGAACGCCGCCGCTCGCCGAGGGCAGATCCTCGAAGTCGCGCTCGAAGTATTCGCGCGCGCCGGCTTCAACGGCACTTCGATGAACGAAGTCGCCGATGCTGTGGGGGTTACCAAGCCCGTGCTCTACCAGCACTTCGATTCCAAGCGTGACCTCTACCAGGCCTTGACCGATGACGTCGGCGAACGTTTGCTCGCCAGGATCTCCAAGGCGGCGGCCGAAGCCGACAGCGGCAAGAACCGTACCGAGCTGGCCTACCAGGCGTATTTTCGTTGGGTCGCGGACAACCCCGATGGTTTCAGACTCCTGTTCGGTTCAGGCAGCCGGCGCGATGACGAGTTCAACAACACCGTCCGGCGGATAACCGAGGAGGCAGCCAACGCCGTCGCCCCGATGATCGACGTCGACATCGACACCAAGCATCGCCGCACTCTCGCCCAGGCACTGGTCGGAATGGCCGAAGGAGCCAGCCGACACCTTGTCGAAATCGGCGAGGAATTCGATCCTGATGACGTCGCGCGGGAGATTTCAGTACTCGCCTGGGCGGGCCTCCGGGCCGTTCAGCCACACGATTAACGAATCTGGCTTCTTGCCGCAAGTGATGTCACCGAGGTCGCCCTAGTCAAGGGTGCCAAAAAGGGGCTCGATTCCTCAAGATTCTGAGTCGTTCGGCCGATGATCAACTGATGTTTCGACTAGGCGCAATGTTCGCGGGAATAGGCCTCACGGTCACCCTGTGCGCCGGAACCGCTGCCGCTGCCGCTCCAGATTCTGTTGAAGCTCTACAACGCGCGTTGCAGGTCATTGAGGTAGAACTGCAAGAGTTCGAGAACCTGCCGACGCCCGGCTCGGCAACACCGTTGCCCCTGAGTGGAACGTTCAAGGAGGCCGACGAAGCTTCTAGATCAGTCATGTTCGAACTTCAGGCTGCGGGAATCATGATCCCGGAGGCCGCGCTGAAAGTACTGCGGTTGATGCCGCCGGGGCCGCTCGATGTGAATCGGCCGATCTTGTCTGACTACCACGCAGCAAGCCGCGCTCTCCAAGAGGCAATCGACTTCCCAGACCAGGGCACCGAATCGCTGCCCCCCGCCGCAGGTCAGGTCTCGAATTTGAAGCCTCCAGTTACCACCTCGCTGGCCCCGGTCAGCAGCAACTCTGATGTCATCGCGATCGGGGCCGTCGCCGTGGCCCTACTCGGGCTGGCGATTGGATGCTTTGCGATGTGGAGGGGGCGTCGGCACGATGAACTTGCCGTGATGGCCCGCACCGACGGGCTGACCGGCCTGTTGAACCGCCGCAGGTTCGACCTCGACCTCGAAGCTGCGACACGCCGCGGGAAGTCATCCACTGCAGCAATGATGGTTGACATTGACCATTTCAAGCGGTTCAACGATTCGTACGGCCACGCATGCGGGGATGATGTTCTTCGGAGCGTCGCAACCGCCATCGGCCCCCAGCTCCGCCGAGGAGATATTGCATATCGCTACGGGGGTGAAGAATTCAGCGTCCTTCTGCCGGGGGCCGAAGACGAAGACGCCAGAGTCGTCGCTGAACGGATCAGGCTCACCATCGAGTCACTCCCTGTCGTGGACGGGGAGAGCGTTACCGTATCAATCGGCGTCGCTTCGGGTGCTGCGTCCGACCTGAACGGTGTCGTTTCAGCAGCTGACCGGGCGCTGTTCCGGGCGAAGGAATCCGGTCGCAACTGCACCGTGGTGGATCACCAGGCAGCACCAGCAACCAGCTGAGTCGCGGAGCGCTCTGGGTGGCGGCACCGAAGCTGATTGTTTCAACGTCACTTGCGTTTGGGCTGCGGGCAGCCTCTTGGCTGATATCTCGCTGAAGCGTCATTGCTACGGTCGCGGTAACCAACAAGAAGGGAACCGGCCATGACCACTACCCGACGCATTCTCGCCCTCGCCGCAGCCGCAACACTGATCGCTGTTGGCTGTAGCGACGACGACGATTCCTCAGACTCGACGATCGACACGGCGGCGCCCACCTCCGCGGTGCCAGCAACCGACGCACCCGCCACGGATCCGCCAGCCACCGACGCTCCACCCAGTACCGATCCGCCAGCGACCGACGCTCCTCCAGCCACCCAGCCGCCAGCTACCGACGCTCCACCCAGTACCGATCCGCCAGCATTGCCCGACACTCCCATAGTCGCCGCGATCTCCCAGACCTACGACTTCGAGGGCGGCGACCCCGATCCCGCCGACCTTCCAGCAGCGCCCGGATCGGTCGAAGCCCACTGGTACACCAGCGGCGACGTCATGGCGGTCGTGTTCGTTGGCCTCGACCCCGAGGCCAATGCTTGCCCTGGGAACTCCATTCGCACAGCAACAGGATTCGAGTTCGTCAGCAACGGGCCGCTCCCCAATGGCATCTGTGATGACTTCTCCACCCTGATCGAGAACACCTCGTCCCAGGGAGTGCAGCTTTGCGACGGCCGGGTGGGCTATCTCACTCTGATTCCAGCCGGCACCTCAGGCGAACTGTATTCGAGCATCGAGAGGTCCGACCCGGACGTGACCGGCGTGGGACTCACCGGTTTCGTCGCGCTGCCCGACCCCAGCGTTTTACCCGATATCGAAGCCAGCCTGCTCGCTTGCTGACGGGCCTTCGGCTAATTGAGGTCATAACACCAGAACCACCGGGTTGTGCGGTGAGGGTCCGCGAAGAACGCTACCGATCAATCCCCAGCGCATCTAGCTGATCTGACGCCACTAGTCCGAATCAATGTGCCACCATCGAGTTCACCTAACTCAGGGGTTAGCCGCGGTAGACGAACCCGCGATAGCCGTCGGCGAATCCCGCTGTGCGTAGGAGTTCGGCAACCCCTGCAGCGGCGTCGGTGATCGCATCGCCGTTGACTTTGCGAATCTCGATCGACTTGGCTCGATCGTTCTTGACGAGCAGCATCAGGGCAGCGCACCACGATGTGTCGTCCAGAGCCCTGGGAAATGTGACCAGGTGATGACCACGTCGATCGAACCACACCAACGGTTCGCCGGCATGCAACACCACCAATGACGAGGCGCTACGTGCCGGGCGACCAGCAGTGTCGGGCCACGCGAGCGCAGCACCATAGGGTTGTGCCGGGTCGGTCGAAGCCAGCACGATCGCGTCGGGCACATCATCGGGGTGGATTACCGGATCGGGTGTCTCGCGTGCGGACCGCAGCCGATCTACCGCGCCGGGAACGGCGAACTGTGCGGCGCCAAGGCCATCTACGAAGTAACCCCGACGAACCTGACCGCGTTCTTCGAGCACTTTGAGCACCCCGTATACGCTCGCAAACCCGCCCACCACGCCTTCGGCGATCACTGCCTCCCGGGTGACAATCCCGTAGCGTTCTACCAGCTGTAGCGCCTGGGCATGAGCAGCAACCGTCGGGGCGGGCGCTGGCTGCAACAGCGGGGCCACCAGGCTCCAGCGTCCTTGGCCTGCTGGTGGACCGATACGACTCAGGCGCCCAGGGCGCGGCCGACCCCGATGCCGCCCCGAGCCTCCCCGGGAAGACTTCCCCTTTGCGCCCGACTTCACTGACGCTCCAGCAAGCACCGCTCGCAGCGGTGCCAACGAGTCGTTGGTCACCTCACCGGCCCACACCAGGTCCCACAGCGCAGCCAGTAGTTCCTGGTCTGGTGTACCCAGCGCAGCTGAGCGGAGTTGGCCCCAAAAGCTGGCTCCCTGCTCAGCCAGTAGCGCACGAATCGAGTCGTGCACAGCGCCATCGGGTGCCTCGCGTTCCTCCCATCGGGCGGCCAGCAACGGAAGTTGATCGGAAAAGCACAGCCGTATCCGACCGTCACGGGCACCAACAGCACCCGCTCCGACCCACACCACTTCACCTGCCGTGCAGAGTTCGTCGAGCATCGCTGGCCGATACGCGAGCACTCGGGCCGGCAGCACGTCAGTTTCGATTGTGGATGCGACCAGGGCAGCTCCAGACAGAACGCCCAAAGACTCCACTAATGCGTCAGCGCCGCGACGTTTGGCCGGAATATCGTGCCACGCTGGCAAGAACCGGGCGAAAGTCTGCCTCTCGACCGGCTCGACCTCCCGACGCAAAGCGGCCAGCGAACGGCGGCGCAGTTGGCGAAGGACATCAACATCGCAGAATTCTCGGAGAACACCAGCGGGTCGAAACTCTCCGACCACCACTCGTTCCTCGGCTTCCAATGCTGCAAGGGCTCCGGCAATACGCTCGGGAGGGGCAGCGAACCGACGGGCGATATCGGTGGCTAGAAAGGGGCCGTGCGTGCGTGCGTAGCGGCCAACGAGCTCCTCCAGCGGCCGCGCCACTGGATCGGTGAAAGCCATCGGCAAGCCGAGCGGGAGCGAGCACCCGAGGGCATCGCGATAGCGCGCCGCGTCTTCTGCCGCGACGTAACGCACTTCCCCACCGAGGGCGATCTCGATCACCCGCTTCTCAGCCAACAGCGCCGGTAACCAGATACTCGCTCCGGTGTTGTCAGCGGGCGCACACCGGAGATCGATTTCCTCAATACCTAGGTCGCCAACCTTGCGAAACACATCGTGC
>JAHRVJ010000010.1 GCA_019090765.1 Ilumatobacteraceae bacterium | reverse complement strand
CCCAAAGCGGCGATGATGCAAATCGTGGCAGCGCCTGGCGACACGATCGTGGCTCTCATTGCTGGCCCAGCGCCGAGTGCCAGAGTGGCATCGAGGAGTGAGGAGCCGAAGAGGTCACCGATGGCAAGCGCCGCGGCACCGCGACGGATTGCCGTCCAATCGACGACTAGCTCTGGCAGCGACGTGCCAATCGAGAGTACGAGGGCGCTCGCAACCAGTTCGGGAACGCCGATGGCATCGGTCACGTGAACGAAACTCTGAACCACCAGGGTCGCGGCCGCAGCGACAACGGCAAGCCAAAATATCGCCAGCAAGGCGTCGAGAATAGCCGTCTTTCGTGCGATCTGGATTTCAACAGGCGTGGTGCCGATCGGGTCCGGCGAGTCTTCGGGTGGGAGAAGTCGGTAGATGACAAAGACGAGAATGAACCAGCCAATAACCAACGCTAAGCCTTCGGCACGGCTGAAGAGGCCGTCCTGAACGATGATGGCATCCACGAGTAGTGCTGCGGTGGTGAAACCGCCCACGAGTAGCACGGTCTGGCGGTCGGCACGCAGCGAATGCGTCGTGAAACACAGCAGCGCCAGCACCAGAGTGACCTGTGTCATCGCCGAACCTGCCGCGTCGCCAACGATGAGATCCCCGTGGCCCGTAAACGCCGCCGCGATGGAGTTGGCAATCTCTGGAAGGTCTGTACCGATTGAAACAACCGTGAGGCCAATCAGGCCCGGCGAGATGTTCGACGCCTCAGAAGCCGCGAGCGCCGCGGTGACGGCTTTCCGGCTGGCGAGAGCGGTAATCGTCAGGCCGACAACGAAGCCGATGACCCAGAGGATGATCACCGAATCAGGTGATCTCGGAAGTCAGGTAACCGCGTAGGGCGTTGACCGTGGTGAGGCGCGGATAGTCGCGTTCGGGGATCTCTCGCCCGGTCTGCTCGCAAAGCTGCGTCATGACGGCGAGGTGGTCCATCGAATCGAGCTGAAGTTCGATCCAGAAGTCGATGTCATGGTCGAGATCAGCGAGTTCAGGTTCGAGTTCGGGGGCGACCTCAGCGATCGCGGCGAGAAGCATCGAAACCACGTCATCAGCCTGCTTGTCGCTCGGGCTAGGGATGCGGTCAGTCATAGCTTCTCCGGATCTTCGAGTAGGGATGCGAGCGTTGCTAGGAAGCGGCTACCGACCGCGCCATCGGTCGCCCGATGATCGGCCGCGAGGGTGACAGTAGCGATTGTTCTCGCGACAAGTTCGTCATTGACTACCCATGGCCTTAGCGCAGGTCGTCCAAATCCCACGAGCGCCACCTGGGGTGGTGAAATGACGCCATGTACGAGATCAGCCCCGGTTTCGCCAAGGTTGGTGATTGTGATCGTGGCCCCGGTCATCCAACTTGACCGCAACCCTCCAGAACGCGCGGCATTCACGAGTTCTGTGAGCGTCGACATTATTTCGTCGGGGGACTGCTTGTCGGCGTCAGCGACATGCGGAGTTACCAGGCCGCCCTTGCGCAGGGAGATCGCCATGGCCACGTTCACTGCTGGTCCGGGCTCGAACCGACCATCGTTCCAGTAGCCGTTGAGCTCGCGGTGGCGTGCCGCCGCCAGACCTACAGCACGGATGTAGAGGGCCGCGGGAAGGAGTCGTTCGGTGATTGAACGCTCAGCATTCTGCGCGGTTAGCCAATTTTCGAGCGCGGTCAGGTCAACTACACGCGATAGGTAGTAGTGGGGAATCTCCGAATTCGAACGGGTCATCCGCTCAGCTATCAGCGCGCGCATCTTGGCGGTCGCATCTTGAGGTTGGTGAGTCGGTGGCGTTGCGTCTGGTATCGGCGTACTGGTGTGGATGTCGGCTTCGACGATCGCTCCCGACGGGCCACTCCCAGTGACAGTACTGAGATCGACCCCGCGCTCAGCTGCGAGCCGGCGTGCCAGCGGCGAAGCCCTTGGTCGCTCGCTCGCAGGCGTAGTCGCGGCGGATGCGGGAATCGGGGGTGTCGGGCTGGTATCACCTTCCAGTCGCCGCAGCCGGGCGAGTGGCGTGCCGACATCGATCTCCTCACCCGTTGGAACGAGGAATTCCTCGATCACACCGTCGTGCCAGATCTCGATGTCAATGTCGGATTTCTCGGTGTCGACAACCGCGATGATGTCTCCCCGACTGACCGTGTCGCCGACGCTGACCCGCCACTCGATGATGCTGCCGTAGTCCATGTCGGCACCCAATGAGGGAAGCAAGTACTCGAAAGTATGCGGGTCGGCCGTTGACGAGGTCATTGCTCGGGCCGGACCAGATTGATTGCAGCGGCGACGATGTCGTCGACCTGGGGGATGGCGGCATCTTCGAGGTGTTTGGCATAGGGGATTGGCACCTCTGACCCCGCCAGCCTGACGATTGGGGCGTCGAGAGACCAGAAGCAGCTTTCCGCCAGGGTGGCCGCAACCTCGGCGTTGAGGCCACCAGTGCGCCACCCCTCGTCAAGGACGAGAGCCCGGTTGGTCCGCTGTACAGATTGGGTGAGCGTGGATACATCGAGCGGTCGAAGAGATCGGAGATCGATGACCTCGGCAGAAACTCCCGCCTTGGCGACTTGCTCCGCTGCCGCTAGCGCCTTCGGGACCATGCCCGCTGAAGCGACAATCGTCAGTTCGGTGCCGGCCCGGCGGATGGCCGCTTTGGTGATGTCGATCGGTCCGGTTGCCGGACCGACTGGTCCGCTCTCGTTATAGAGGACCGAATGCTCGAAGATGATTACCGGATTGGGGTCGGCCAAGGCGGTCGGCAACATCCACCGAGCGTCTTCGGGCGTTGCCGGAGCGATCACCTTTAGACCTGGCACGTGAGCAAACCAACCTTCGAGGCTGTGTGAGTGTTGCGCAGCCAGTTGCCGCCCGGCCCCCGTTGTAATCCTTACCACCAGCGGCACGTTGAACTGGCCGCCCGACATGTGGTGCAGAGTGGCCGCCGTGTTCACCAACTGATCGAGCGCAAGGAGACTGAAGTTGACCGTCATGATCTCTACGATCGGCCGTAGGCCCCCGAGAGCGGCTCCGATACCGGCGCCCACGAATCCGGCCTCCGACAGCGGCGTGTTCCGTACACGATCGCGCCCGAACTCCTCGTGTAGGCCCTTCGTAACGGCGTACGGCCCCCCGTAGTCCGCAACGTCCTCACCCATGATGAATACTCGGTCATCCGCGGCGAGGGCTTCGCGGAGCGCCTCGCGCATGGCCTCGCGATAAGTCATTGCGGGCATGTTGCCTGCATCAGTCGCACTCATGACCCAACCTCGTTGTCGAGGGTGACGTGTCTGAGCAGCGTGTCTACTGGTTCGATTGGGGCGGCATCAGCGGCTTCTACAGCGGCCTCTGTTTCTGCTCTCGCAGCCTGCCACATCTCTTCGACCACTTCCTTGGTGATGAGTTGATCGCCCAGGAGTTGCGCTTCGAGAGTGGTGATCGGGTCGCGTTGTTTCCACTGCTCAATCTCCGCGTCGTCACGGTAGAGATCTGGATCAAACATCGAGTGAGGCCGGAACCTGTAGGTCTGAAACTCGATGAACATGGGGCCTCCCCCAGCGCGAATTGCGGCAACTGCCTTAGTTGTTGCTCGATGCACTTCCAGCACGTCCATGCCGTCAACGCTCCACGCGGGGATTGCGTAACTGGCCGCCTTCAGTGCCAGGTCGGTCTGTGACTCGCTGCTCTCTAGCGAAGTTCCCATTGCGTAGAGGTTGTTTTCGCAACAGAACAGCACGGGGACCTTCCACAGCGCAGCGAGATTGAGGGCCTCATGGAACTCGCCCTCGGCCATCGCCCCTTCGCCGAAGAAGCAGACCACCACCGCATCAGACCGGTCGAGCGTTTGGTTGGCGAGGCCCAGGCCCACTGCGAGCGGGAGATGCGCAGCGACGATCGCGTTGCCGCCGAAAAAGTTGCAGTCCTTGTCGAATAGGTGCATTGATCCGCCGCGGCCGCCGGAGCATCCGCTGGACTTCCCGAACATCTCGCACATGATGGATTCTGCCGACACTCCGCGCATCAGAGCGTGCCCATGTTCACGGTAGGTCGCAAGAACTGAGTCGGTATCACCGAGGCAGCGCATCACTCCGGCGGCGACGGCTTCCTCACCAATGTAGAGATGCAGGAAGCCACGAATTTTCGTCTCACCATAGAGCTCGGCGCAGCGCTCCTCGAACACTCTGATCCGGATCATGTCGGCGAGGAGCCGGTGTTGGACTTGTTGCTCGGTTGGGGCGTCTGGTGACTCGCTATTCATTACTCGTCTCCCGGTGCGGTTCAACTTGATGTGGTTCGAGCGTCGAAATGTCGCCGACGTCGTCGCCTTGTTCTCGTGCCTTGAGTACGCGGCGCATGATCTTGCCGCTGCGGGTGTGTGGCAAGTTGTCGACGAACTCGATCTCTCGTGGTGCTACAGCGGCACCTAATTTGCGGCGTGCGTGGCCCATCAGATCCTTCAGCAGTTCATTGCTCGGATCGTGATTGGGTCCAAGTACAACGAATGCCTTGACGATCGCGCCGACAGTCTCGTCAGGCTTGCCGATCACACCCGTCTCGACTACAGCGGGGTGTTCGTTGAGTGCAGACTCAACTTCGAACGGGCCGATCAAGTGACCCGCGGACTTGATCAAGTCGTCGCTGCGACCTACGAACCAGTAGTAGCCATCGGCATCGCGCCGGGCAAGGTCGCTACTCCGGTACCACCCGTTCACGAAGCTCGACCGATAGCGGTCGTCCTGATCCAGGTAGCCGCGGAACATCGAAGGCCAGCCTTCCCGGATCGCGAGTTCACCGGAGGTGTCCGGGTCAACGACCTGCACCGGATCACCGTTGCCGTCGAGTACCAAGTCACCGTCGGGTGTCTGTTCGAGTAGCGACACTTCGATGCCTGGAAGCGGCTTGCCCATCGAACCCGGGCGAACCTCTTGGGTGAGGGAGTTGGCGATCATGATGCCGCCCGTCTCGGTCTGCCACCAGGTGTCAAGAACGGGTACCCCGAAGACGTCTTGGCACCACATCACTGCCTCGGCGTCGAGTGGCTCTCCGACGCTGGCCACGAGGCGGAGTGAGGATAGATCGGATCTTGTCGCGAGGCCTGCACCGAAACGTTGCAGCATGCGGAGTGCCGTGGGAGCGGTGTAGAAGATGTTGACGCGGTGCGTATCGAGAATTCGGTACCAGCGTTCGGCATCGAACTCGGCTTCGTCGACGATGCTGGTCACGCCATTGGTCAGCGGCGCGATGATGCCGTAAGAAACACCGGTGACCCATCCTGGATCAGCGGTGCACCAGAAGACGTCGCCCTGATGCAGATCAAGCACGAACTGGCCGGTGGTTTGGTGGGTGATGACCGCCTCGTGAACATGGACCACCCCCTTCGGGGATCCAGTCGTGCCACTCGTGAAGTGCAACAGCGCCGGCGTCTCGGGAGAGGTTTCTGCAATCTCGAAATTCTCGTCACCGCTGGCCAGAAACGCATCGAAAGACATGACTGTGGGCCCGTCACTTGAGCGGTGCTGCTCATTCAATTGACTCTCGCTGGCCCCGCAAATGAGGACGAGTTGAATGTGTGGGATTCGATCGAGGATGCCCTCGATCTTGCGTCGAAAGAGCAGTGGTGTGGTCACCAGGACCTTGATTCGACCGAGGTTCATCCGTTGAACAATGGGGTCGGGCCCAAAGGCTGAAAACAACGGCGTGAACACGCCTTGCGCCTTAAGCGTGCCGAGCGCAGCAACGTAGAGCTCCGGAATTCGACCAGCCACGGTGGCCAGACCTACGCCATTGCCCAACCCGCGTTGAGAAAGAGCGCTGGCGAAACAGCTCGCTTGAGCTGACAACATTGCATAGGTGACGTCGGTCGGAGAGTCGATGCCGTCAGGTCCGCGCCTTAGCCAGCGCAGCGCCACAGAGGAACCGCGGCCTTCTCGGACGTGTTTGTCGACAGCGAGATCGGCGATGTTCACGCCAGCTGGTATCTCGCGGTCTGCGCGTTGATCAGCGGGGGTGGAGAGATGAATGTTCTTGTTTGACATCGACAACCGTCCTGTCCGACTTCTGTGTCAATTACGCGCGCTGCAGCGCATTAGATGCCAGGGGCGAAGGTCCGCGGCGTCAGGCACTGATGTTAATCGTGTCGATCTGGTGAGCGCCGGCGAACAATGACTTTGCGGAGCTCATCGGCAATCAGCACGCTGCTGGAAAGGCCCGCGCAGATCAGCCATTGCTTGGCATCCAGCGGGTCAGTATCGAAGGCCCGATTCAGTGGTGGCGCGTGGACAACCGCAACTTGAAGCAGCACGGTGAGGCCAGCGGCGGCCCAGAGGAGCCGATTGTCAAAGGGGCGCACGAATGCGCTCACCCGATCAGAACGCGAGTTGAAGGCGTTGAAGATCTGCGCCAGCACCACGGTGGTGAAGACCATCGTGCGGGCGGGCCCGATCTCGCCCGAACCGCCGAGCATCCCACCTGCGAGTTCGAGATCAAGCGCGATAAGTCCAGCGGCGGCAGTGACGGTGCCGACGAGGACGATCGTGATCAGCATCGATTTGTCGATCACCCGATCGGTGATGCGGCGTGGCCCTGCTTCCATCACGTTCTCTACGGCCGGGTCAACTCCGAGTGCCAGTGCCAGAGCGCTGTCGGTGACGAGGTTGATCCACAGGATCTGAGTGGCCAGCAGTGGTACGGCTAGTCCCTCGGCAGTATCGGTCAGTCCGAGGGCGCCTGCGGCAAGTACGCCGACGAACATCACGAGTACTTCGCCAGCATTCGAGGCGAGGAGGTAGCGGAGGAACTTGCGAATGTCGGAGAAGATCTCGCGGCCCTCGCGGACGGCGCGGAGAATGGTGGCGAAGTTGTCATCCGCGAGGATCATGTCCGCGGCTTCTTTTGATACCTCGGTACCAGTGATGCCCATCGCCACCCCGATCTCGGCTTGGCGCAGGGCGGGCGCATCGTTCACCCCATCGCCGGTCATCGCCACGATCTGACCGTCATCTTGGAGGCTCTCGACAATGCGCAGCTTTTGTTCGGGTGACACGCGGGCAAACACCGAGTGCTCGCGCACGGTGGCATCAAACTCGGAATCGGACGACTCGGCCAGTTGCCGACCGGAGATTCCATCGAGGCCGACTTGTCCGATGCCAAGTTCGTCACCAATTCGGGCGGCCGTGCGAGGGTGATCACCGGTGATCATGATCACGCGAATCCCAGCGCCCTGTGCCTCTTTCACAGCGGTAGCCACTTCGGGCCGAGGCGGGTCGACGATTCCAACGATACCCAAGTGGATCAGGTCGTTCTCGATCGACTCGTCGATTGGGTGGCTGAGGTCATCGAGGCGTCGATACGCCACGGCGAGTGTGCGTAGGGCGTCGTCAGCTAGACGCTCAACATCGGCAGCGATTGCCTGCCGCCGTTCGGGGGTGAGGGGGATGACGACATCGTCGACCCGCTCGTGCGAGCACCGGTTGGCCAGAACGTCGGGGGCCCCTTTGGTCACCATCATTAGCTCGGTCCGATCAGGGTGGCCGTCGGCCTCGGCATCACGGTCGATTGTGGTCATTAGCTTGCGGTCGGAGTGAAAAGGGATCTCTCCAACGCGTTGGTACCGGGCTTCGCGGCGCCCGGTGATTCCGAGCTTTCGTTCCGCTACCAGGAACGCAGCCTCAGTGGGGTCGCCGAGTATCTCCCACCGACCGGCGGCGTGCTCTCGCAGCGTGGCGTCGTTGGCAAGGCTGCCTGCCTCGAGTAGGAGGTCGACCTCACGCAGTTGAGTCTCATTTTCGAGTGTCCCATTTGTGATGACTCGGCCTACGGGTTCGTAGCCACTTCCAGAGATCTCGGCATCAACCGAAGCCGTGATAACTCGGACGATCGTCATTTCGTTCTTGGTGAGCGTGCCGGTTTTGTCAGTGCAGATAACCGAAGCCGAGCCGAGTGTTTCAACCGAGGAGAGCTTCTTCACGATGGCGCTGTGCGAAGCCATTCGTTGCACACCAAGCGCAAGCACGATTGTCAAGATTGCCGGGAGGCCTTCCGGCACGGCGGCGACGGCGAGCGAAACGCCGACGAGCAAGGCGTCGATCAAGTCGCTTGCCGTAGAAATATCAGAGGTCACTACGATCGCGCCCACCACGATCGTCGCGAGGCCGATCACCGTGACCCCCAAGACCTTTCCAAGCCAATCGATCTGGCGCTGGAGCGGAGTCGGTTCCTCGGTTGCTCCTTCAATCAGCGACGCGATTCGACCGATCTCGGAGTTCATGCCGGTCGCAACCACAATCCCCCGACCGCGGCCCCGGGATACGCCGGTGCCGTTGAACACCATGTTGGTCCGGTCGGCAAGTTCGGTTTCGGTCGGTAACACGTCGCGCTGTTTGGTTACGGGTGCGCTTTCGCCGGTCAGTGCTGCTTCAGCGATTTGCAGCGTCGCGCATTCGACGAGTCGACAATCTGCTCCCACAGCATCGCCCTCGGCGAAGAGGACAACATCACCGGGTACGAGTCGGCTGTTCGGGATCGAACTCGTCGTGCCGTCGCGCAGGACGTTGCCATGCGTCGCCGCCATCTCCTGTAATGCGGCCACCGCCTTGATCGCCCTGGACTCCTGCCAGTAGCCGATTGTCGCGTTGGCGATCACGATGATCGCAATGACGATTGCCTCGATTGGGGCTTCATTGGCATCGTCGAGCGCCCAGGCGACAAGGGAGATCGCGATTGCCGCGATGAGCAGAAATATCAGTGGATCGTTGAATTGCTCAAGCACGCGCCGCCACTGAGGAATGGGCGGTGCTTCCTCCAACTCGTTCGGGCCGAATCGATCGAGGCGAAGCTGTGCCTCCGCAGAGGTCAGTCCGCGATCGAAATCGGTAGCAAGAACATCTTCTATGTCAGCCGCAGAGCTGGCCCACGGGTGGGACGCGGAGGCGACAGCGCTGAGCTCAGTCACGGTGCAAACCCTACAAGCGTCGGCGATACTGATTAGGGGTCGAACTACTCAATGAAGCGGCGTGACCTTTGGCCCTGCCCGATCGCCTCGAATCATGACTGAATCTGAGTATGGGCTTCGGCCGAGACCTTCGAAGGAAAGCACACCAGTGACAGATGCCGACGAATCGCCTGAGCGAACTGCGCTAGACCCCGGCACGTGGGTGGTCGGCGTCGATGGTTCAAGTTGCGCTCGAAACGCGCTCGTCTGGGCGGCGGCGAATGCTCCGGGTCGAGCGGCGAAACTACAACTAATCAGCGCCTGGCAGGTTCCTGTCGTGGGTGCATATCCCGCCGCTGGATCGGTGGTCTTGCCCTTTGATGACAGCGAATTTCGAGAGGCGGCTGGCGCCGAAGTGGAGGAGCTCGCCGAGCAGATTGGAGGCGATCTATCGATCCCTGTCGAAGGGTGCGTCGCCCATGGCAATTCCGCAGCAGTGCTACTTGAGGCGTCATCGAATGGATCGCTGCTGGTCATCGGCAGCCGAGGTCGTGGTGGGTTCGCTCGTTTGCTCTTGGGCTCGACCAGCACTCAGTGCGCTACTCACGCGACAGTCCCGACTGTCATCGTCCGCAATGACGCTACTGCCGCCGCAACGGAACGGATTCTTGTCGGCTTCGATGGGTCGCCGAATTCTATGGCGGCCTTGCGTTGGGCCGTGGACTTCGCGGCGCCCGGCACCACCGTCACGGCGGCATGGGTTTGGGATGCAACTCCACTTGCTGTTGGAGCTGACGCATTTTTCTTCCCCGACGCCAGCGACCTCGCCGCGGAACGCTTCCATCACCTAGCTGAGGCAGTAGTCGCCGACGCCGCTGCTGCTGAGGTGGTTCTGGAACAGATCTTCATTAGAGGCACGCCCCGCTCGGCACTGTCGGACGCCGCCCGCGACGCTGACTTGCTTGTCGTTGGTGCTCGTGGCTACGGGGCGGTTGGAGCAGCGCTGCTGGGGTCAGTGTCGACTTGGCTGCTCCATCACGTTCACATTCCAATCGCGGTTGTTCCCTTGGCCGACGAGGCCGACGAGGACGAGGAGCCACCCGCTGACGGTCCGCCCGACAGCTGAACTCGACATTGTCTGCTCGGCGAGCGACAATGGCTGCATGATTCGCGTTTTCTTGCTTGATGACCATGAAGTTGTTCGGAAGGGAGTCGCGGCTGCTCTTGATGCCGAGCCAGACATGGTCGTCGTTGGCGAGACCGGTGAGGCGAGCGATGCACTGGAGAAGATCGGCGAGTGCCACCCGAATGTCGCGGTGCTCGACGTTCGATTGGCCGAAGGCAACGGCATCGACGTGTGTCGGCAGATCACTGCCGAGTATCCCGAGATCAAGTCGCTGATCCTCACATCGTTTGACAGCGATCGCGCTCTTGTCGATGCGGGCCTGGCGGGTGCATCCGGGTTCATCCTCAAGCAGATCCACAGCAGCGAATTGGTCGACGCGATTCGTGGAGTGGCTGGAGGTCGCAAATACCTCGACGATGCCGCAGTACGTCTCGCTACTCGCCGGCTGCGCCAAGGTGAAGAAGGACGCCTTCAGGACCTCACTCCGCAGGAGCGGAGAATATTCGATCTGATCGGCCAGGGGTATACGAACCGGAAGATCGCCGAGGAGATGTATCTCGCGGAGAAGACCGTCAAGAACTATGTATCCAACATGCTCGCCAAGCTCGGGATGTCGCGTCGTACGGAGGCCGCTGCACTATCTGCACGAACTGAGGAACGTAGTCGCAACGAGATGTAGCGCGAACGTGTCGCGCTACCGACTCAGACTGGGACACTCCACTGCAGGCGGGTGCCCTTTGGTTCGTTCGGGCCAACAGTGCAGCTACCGCCGAGTTCAGCTGCCCGCCACATCATGTTCGACAGTCCGCCGCTGCGCTTGGGTTCGTCAGGGAGACCCTTGCCGTCGTCATCGATAACGAGTTCCAGACCATTGGCGTCTAGCTCGACGCGGATCGTCATTTCAGCTGCTTCGGCATGACGGACCACATTTGATAACCCCTCGGTGATCGTTGCCACGAGCTGGTCAGCAATGAAGTCAGGCAGGTTGTCGAGATCACTGGGGAGGTGTACCCACGGCTCGAATCCGAGATGTCGCACGCGATCATGAACAAGTTCTGTGATCTGAGAAGACAGACCGCGCCGCTCATCGTTTTGACCTAGTTGAAAAATCGCGGTGCGGAGCTCGTGGATCGTGTTGTCGAGTTCGTTGATGGTCGCTGTTATTCGCTCCGCGACCATCGAGGGCTTGGCCGCGTGCTGTACGGCTTGAAGACTCATGCCCGCCGCGAACAGCCGCTGAATAACCATGTCGTGAAGGTCGCGTGCGATTCGCTCGCGGTCGCGGAGCATCGCCATTTGGGCGACTGTTTCTTCGCGGTCGGTCACATCGCGGACTGTTGCAATTGTTTGTGGGGCTCCGTCGATGCGGACCAAGCTCAAGCTGATTTCGACCGGAAAGCTGCTGCCATCTGATCGTTGCGCATAGAGGCGCAGACCCGAACCCATCTGGCGCTCCCCGTCGTGTTTGCCGAACTCTGCCCGACGGTCTGCGTGGCCGCGCCGATAGTTCGTTGGGAGTAGATCATCGACTGATGAACCGACGAGATCCTCCACCGTGCAGTTGAAGAGGGAGGCCATCTTCGGATTGGCAACGGTGATCGACCCGTCGGCGTCAACGAGCAACAAACCATCAGGACTGGAGTCGAGGAGCGCCGCGGCGAGATGGTCGTTGTCCATTTCCCAGTGGAGGTTACGCGGACCGCCACGCGGAAACGCAAGCAGCGCTCGACATATCTGGCGCTGGGTGTCAGCTAGGCGCTAGGAGATGGTGAGCTAGGAGGTAGTGAGATGTGGGGGACGGATGAGTAGTACCGGGCATGGTGCGTGGCGGACGAAGGCCGCCGCTGTGCTCCCGATTGTGAACCGGGACACCCCAGTACGGCCGTGAGTGCTGGCCACGATGAGTGAAGCGTCCATCCCACTCGCAAGGTCGGCGACCTCATCGTGGACGTGTTTGCCGTGCAGTACCTCGAAGTTCACCGGATGGCCGGAGTCGCGCGACAACTGTCGAGCCAGGCGGCCGGGGTATGCCGACTCGGGGATGTCGCTCGGCGTGACGGTGTTGGGGTCAGTGACTTCGACAATCCATGGATCGGCACCTAGTTCGATACCCCATGCAGCAGCTAGTGGGAGCACCGATTCGGAGGCATGTGAACCGTCCACGGTGATCACAATCGGCCCTGAGAAATCGGTGGTGGTCGCCTTTGGTCCAACAACTACCAGCGGGCCGTAGATGCGTTGGAGAAGATCCTCCGCGACGCTTCCGAGTAAGGCGGCTGAGCGACCACGACCGTGTGACGCCATTACTACGGTCGCCTCCGGGTGTTGGTCAACAAGTGCCGCGACAGCGGCCGCGACGCTGTCGGTGGCCACCTCAACCTTGGTGTTGACAGTGAGCCCGGAAATGCTGTGTTGGGCCACACGTTCGGTGAGGCGAAGTTGGGCCGCGCCAGTGTCTGAGGGATCAAATACGACTTCCACGACGTCGACCGAGGTGTCGTCAACTCGACGGGCCAGTGCGATGGCAGTGTCGAGGGCCCTCCAGGACTCCTCCGAACCATCGACGGGGACGATTATGTGTTGGACCATGCCAGCTCCTTCCGGGTGGCGCCACGCGGGATTGCGTTGACGCTCCCTCCATCATTGACTATGCGGGCGTCACGAGCAAGAGAACTTGGTCCCGACAGCTGTCGGGCGATTTCGGTCACTGATTCCTTTCAGTTGGACCCGTTGTTTGGAATACTGGTTACATGACCGATCGGTGGATTGTTGGACTTGATGGTTCGGATGCCTCTACTGAGGCGCTTCGATGGGCTGCGACGCATGCGCGCGGTCGAGATACCAAAATATCGGCCCTCGGGGCATTCCACGTGCCCGGGGCATTGGCGCTAATGACTGCCAAGCGCGGGTTCGGTGTCGATGATCTTGGGTTGGCGGCGACAGCCGGGCACGCTGTCGACGAAGCGATTGCTGCCGTGCGCGACGACGATGGCGCCGCCGATGAGCTCACGATCGAACCGATCATCGTGGAAGGTCAGCCAGCTCACGAACTGGTCGATGCGGCCGCCACGGCTGACTTGCTCGTAGTCGGTAGACGTGGCGGTGGCGAGCTACGCCAACACGCGCTCGGCTCAGTCAGTCGCTACTGCGCTACTCACTCCGCCACTCCCGTCGTCGTGGTTCCCGCAGACTGGGTTGAGCGTGAAACACCGTTGATCGTTGTGGGTTTCGATGGCAGTGATGATTCCAGTGCAGCACTTGCCTGGGCAATCGACTTCGCTCCGGTGGGAACCACCGTACGCGCTGTGGCGGCGATCGAGCAGTCGCCATGGTTGGCTCCCGAGCTCACGCTTGCTCGGTTGCCAGAGGAAGTTTGGGAACAAGAACAACGGATTGAGGCAGCGATCAGCGCGCTTGATCCAGATCACCGTGTTGAGCGCGATATCGCGCTGCGAAGTCCTCGTCAGTCGCTGGCCAGGGCATCGTCGACGGCCGATCTGGTGGTCGTTGGAACTCGTGGCCACGGCCGCATTGCTGCGGGAATACTTGGTTCTGTGAGCACCTGGCTATTGCACGGTGCCGAATGTCCCGTGGTTGTCGTCCCCGAACCGCAGCGGTGAGGGTTCAATCAGTCGGGATGCATGCTGGGTTCACCGGGGTGGAACTCCTCGCCCGGCTCTCCGACGACGCCTAGCGTGGTGGCGTCGGGGTCGGGAGACGGCGTTGACTTCCAGCCGATCGATGCGTCGGCTCGGGCATCGTCGACGATGTGAAACCGGCGGCCCGAAATCGTGGTGGGGTCAATGCGCACGAAGTTGGGCTTCTCCCAGGCAAGCCACGGAAAGAGCGGCAAGTCTTCGGCGTCGAACAAGTCCTGGAGTTTCTCAATAGTGAAGGCGTGGCCTTTCACCACGACGCTCCAGGCGGTGCGCTGCTCGGGCTCGAAGCCGTCGATTTCGAATGCTACGAACCTGTTCAGGACGGCTCCCGCCAGCTTGGTCCCCGCGGCTGTCCGGAACACGAGGCCACTCTTGTCAACGATGTAGTTGACCGGAAAGATGTCGGGCTGACCCGCGATATCGACAGCGAGTCGCCCGACCGTGGTGCGGTCGAGTAGCTCCCAGCATTCGGCCTCAGCGAGTGTCTCGGTGGTCTCCTGTCTCACGTCCATATCTAATCATTAACAGTTTGTGTACGTCACCGGAAGGGCCAAACGTCATCAGCATCTGCTGGCTTGAGGACTCGCTCGGATCAGCTTGGCTACGGCAGTCTCACCCGCTCGAACTGTCGGGGTGTAACTGCGTTGTACTCCAGCTCACGCAGACGCAAAGCGAGGGCTGCACTTGCGTCTTGTTCGCCGTGAACGACGAAGACCGTCCGTGGCCGGGTCTCTAGAGACTCCACCCATTCACAGAGTTCGTCGCAATCGGCGTGCACGGAGAGCGAGTTGAGCATCATTACATCGGAGCGGACTTGCACATAGCGACCGAGCATCTTGATTGACGATGCTCCGTCGACTAGTGCACGGCCCCGAGTTCCCGCTGCCTGGAACCCGCACAGGATCACTGAGTTGCGTGGGTTTGGGAGAAGCCGTGCGAGGTGATGCAGGACCCTCCCGCCCGATGCCATCCCGGAGGCAGAGATGATGATCGCGGGTGCGGTCAGTTCGCCGAGTGATTTCGACTCCTCAACTGACATGCATTCATGAAGTCCTCCGCCAGGATCGAACTGATCGATGGCAGAATCTGCCGAAGCTAGACGGTCCGCGATCGCTGGTCGGCACACGAGGGGGTCGCCCTCTGCGGCAGCTGAACGATATATTTGCAGCACACGCAACGCCATCGGGCTGTCGACGTATACCGGTAGCCGTGGGATACGTGCCGACGCCATTAAGTCCCGCAGAACTGTTAACAAGACCTCCGTTCGGTCGACCGCAAACGCTGGAATCAGAACTACCCCACCGCGCCCGGCAGTTTTCCTGATGAGCTGCGCCAACTCAGCCACGTCCTGCTCCGCCGCCGGGTGGCGGGTATCTCCATAGGTTGATTCGACGAGGACGGTTTCCGCCGACGGCGGAACTGAAGGCCCGGGAATGAGTGGGTGGTTGCCGCGCCCAAGATCACCACTTACGAGAAGGGTGGTTGATCTTTCATTTTCGGTGATCTTGAGGTGGACGCTGCTCGAACCGAGAATGTGCCCTGCCGGGGTGAGGCGGATGACTACCCCAGGAGCGACTTCGGTCGGTGTCTCAAAATCAACAGATCGAAACAGTGGCATGGTGTTCGCGGCGTCTTCGGTGGTGTACAAGGGCAGCGCAGGGTGGTGCTTTCCGAAGCCGCGTTCATTGGTGAAGCGAGCCTGTTCTTCTTGTAGGTGGGCAGCATCTGGCAGCAGTACTCCACATAGTTTGCGGGTTGTTGGTGTCGCGAATATCGCTCCGCGAAACCCATCACGGACGAGACCGGGCAGCCACCCACTGTGGTCGATGTGGGCGTGGGTAATGATGATGGCGTCGATCAGTGCCGGGTCAATAGGAAACGGCTCCCAGTTGGCGAGCCGGTCTCGCTTGGCGCCCTGGAACAGGCCTGCATCGACTAGGACCGTGGCCTCCTGCGTGCGAACGAGAAAGCGGCTGCCCGTTACCGTGCCAGCCGCGCCGAGGAATTCGAGAGTGGTCATCTGCTCCTAGTTTGACGTGTGAACGGGGTGCTCCGCCAGGGCCAAACGGCTCGCTCCGCTCCGTATTCGTGCAGCGGGCACCGCGGCCCTACAATTGGGCGAGCAGCAATGAGCATTTCGCTCGGCGATGCGGGGAGGCACGATGTCGGAAGTGAACAGCAGTAGCGAGGCCACTGAAGGCGGGACGGACCCAACAGAGGGGCAGACGTTCGGGGGCGGCCCCGTAGTGGTGGGGGTCGACGGTTCGTCAAACGCGCAGAGAGCACTTGCCATTGCAGCTTCGCTGGCGAGCGCGATCAATGTCGACCTGGTTGTCTGCCACGCTCTCGGGCTGATGACTTTGATCGATGGTGAGCACGTTCCGTCTGAGGGGCACCGCACCGATATCGAACATCTGTTACGCGATGAGTGGTGCGCCACTCTGCATGGCGAGAACCAACTGCGGTGGCGAGCCGATGTGGTCGACGGCAGCCCGGCCAGCGTCCTCATGGCCTTAGGTCATGACCTTCAAGCCTCATTGGTGGTCGTTGGCTCGCGGGGCACGGGCGACGAACTCCTACTCGGCAGCACCAGCCATCATGTCGTCCACCATTGCGATCGCCCTGTCGTTGTTGTTCCCCCCGAGGACCGGGTTGAGGATTCCAAGCGCGGCTAGCTACCTTGTTGGCATGTCAGAATTTGCTGGGCGTGTCGCCCTGGTTACCGGCTCATCGAGCGGGATCGGCGAGGAGACAGCGCGGCGCCTGTCTGCTCTTGGGGCAACAGTAGTTGTCAACTCGTCGGCGTCAGTTGAAGCAGGCCAAGAAGTATCTGAGTCGTTACCTAGCGAGTCTTGTTACCTGCGGGCCGACATCAGTGTGCAAGACGAGGCGCGTGGTCTGATCGACACCACGATTGAACGTTATGGCCAACTCGACTTCCTGATCAACAACGCTGGGTGGACACGCTCAGTAAGCCACGATGATCTAAACGGGCTGACCGACGAGATATTTCGAAAGACGTTTGACGTCAACGTGTTCGGAACGTGGTGGCTCACCAAGCAGGCGATTCCGCATTTGCAGAAATCCGATGAAGCAAACATCGTCAATATCACTTCGATTGCCGGTCTCCGGCCAGTCGGCTCGTCAATGGCTTACGCAATGTCGAAGGCCGCACTCAATCATCTGACCGTGCTGCTCGCAAAGTCGTATGGGCCAATCAGGGTTAACGCGGTCGCCCCCGGCTTGGTGGCCACTCCGTGGACCGAGGATTGGGAGGCGATGCACGCGGCCACGGCCAAGATTGCGCCGGTACCGCGCTCGGCGACTCCCGATGATTGTGCCGAGGCGGTGCTCGCGCTCCTGCGGAACAAATACACCAGCGGTGAGATCTTCGTCGTCGACGGTGGGATTACTCAGAAGATGTAGCAATCACGCGCTGGGACGTGATTTGGATCCCAGCTCTGTGAGCCATGCGGGCAGGCGAGTAGGCCGACCGGCGGTGGTGACACAACCGTGCACGGTTACTCCGGTCGCTCGAACCTGAGGCGTACCGTCGGGCCCATCAACCGTGATGAGATAGGCCATCTGAAACGTTGCGCGGGTGACGTCGGCCAGCGTTACGTGAACGTCGATCTCTTCGTCGAACTCGAGTGGCCGGCGATACCTGGCGAACGACTCAAGGACTGGAGATTCGAGACCGGCGTCGCGCCATTCGGTGAATGGGTGACCTAGATCTCGGAGGTAGGCGACGCGTGTTTCCTCGAAGTAGGCCATGTAGTTGCTGTGGTGAACAACGCCCATGGCATCGGTTTCCACAAAGCGCACCCGAATGCGGTGAACGAACTGATAGTCCGTCGCTGATGTAGATGGGTCGATGGAAAGTCGCACGCGCCGACCATACAGTCGGTTGTATAGCACTGGCAGTACTCGACCTCGACGCACCGATTAGCTAGCGGGACAATCGCGAGGTGCTGCGCTGCTTACGCTCTGAGTAGGGCCTCAATGCGAGCAACGCGTGTGCGCGCTGGCGGGTGAGAGGCGGCGAGTCGTGCCCGCCAACCGATCGGTCTTCCAGTAGACCCGGTGGCCAGAACGTGACGCAGAGCGCCTGCCAACTCGCGTCCGAACCCCATGTCGATCGCTCTTCGGTCGGCCTCGAACTCTGAGGAATGGCCAACAACGTTCGAAAGAGCGTCGCTCGCTCGGAGCGCCGCGGTGAACACCCAGGACACCACTCTGATTACCGTGGCTGCAGCGTTTCCGACGGTTGCGATCGCGCGCGAATCGCGACCGAAGCTGTCTGCCGCGGCTTGCGCCACGTTCTGCATGAAAAAGCCAATGCGTGCGAGCAGGACTACAGGTGTCGACAGCCAATGTCCGACTGTGATGGCAACTGTGTGCAGCCCGAGGTGGTGGCTCAACTCGTGCGCGAGGACCCCCTGCAGCTGTCGCTCCGACAACTCGTTGACCGCGAAGCTCGTGACAACAACGAGATGGCCGCCGCAAGCGAACGCGTTCAAATCGCTCGAGGGCAGCACACGGACGACATACCGATTGGGCGGAAGGTCGTTGGATTGAGCGAGCTGATTCCAGAGGGGATCAAGCTTTGCTGCTTCGTCGCTGGTTGGTCGTCGGGCGCCTAGTAGCGGAGTCAGAGCGAGCACCTGGACTGGGCGAACAAATAGGGACAACCCGATCAGAAGAAATCCGACTACTACCCACCAGTACGGAACTGAGGTCAGCACGGCCAACGGTAGCCAGAACGCGGCAAGGGCCAGCAGGCTGAATGGGAGAATGGCGATCACCGGTGTGAACGCCCAGATCGCCCCCCTCTCAATACTCCGGCCGCCCCGTTTGTCTCGCATAGCGTTGGTTATGTTACGCACGGTGGTGCCCGGTCACTCGTAGTCATGCTTTGCTCAAGATCTTTCTCAGTTGCTCGACGGCGCTGATTCGACCGCTAATCTCGGATTCAGATTTACCGATGGACGTGCCTTGGTGGGCCGATGAGAGGCGAGAGGAGACAGGTGCAGAATTCGCTTACAACCGAGCAAGCTGCTGATCCTCAGGTGTCACGCACGTTGCTTGACGATGCTGCACGGTGCCGCGTCTCAGACCCCGAACTTTCTCGGCAGCTGGCACTCGATGCTCGTGTTGCGGCTCGTGCTGGCGCGCTTCGTGCCAATGAGAGCGAAGCGCTATATCAACTCGCATCGATTGCCCACCAGGAAGGTAAGACCGACGAGGCGTTCGCTCTCGCCTCAGAGGCGATTGAGCTAACCGAACCTCATGAGTCCAGCTTGACTCTGGCCTGGTCATTACATCTCATTGGTGTTGTTCAGTACCAGGCCAGCAACTACGTGGCCGCTCTTGAGCATTGCCTTCGAGCACTACAGGTGTACCGAGCTACGGGCCACGATTTGGATGAAGGTCGCATCCTGCACACGGTGGCCGCGATCTACCAGTCGATGGGCGACTACGACCGTGCGATCGGAACCTACGAGAACGCGCTCGCTGTCAACGAGCCGCTAGTTCGGCCCGAGGTTGACGCCATGGTGCTTGGCAACCTGGCCCGCATCCGTGGCCGTCGGGGCGAGTACCTGCAGGCCATTGCCTTGGGTCGTCAATCCGTTGACCTGGCTCGCGAACACTCGCCACAACTGGTTACCAATCTGCTGTCAGACCTCGCCGAGGCCTACGTGGGCTTGGAAGATCACGAGGGAGCTGCCGCCTGCTTCTCCGAAGCGCGTGATGACTGGGCGGCCCGAGTGGAGTCGGGCGAAGAGCTTTCTGTCGCCGACCAGCTCGCGGTGATGGTGTCGGAAGGGCGGGTCGCGCTACGCACCGATCGCGTCGACGAGGCCATCGCGACTCTGGTGGTGGCGCTTGATCTAGCTGACCGCACTGATCATCGTGAGCTTGAACTTGAGATTCATGACTTGCTCGCCATTTCTTACAAGCAGAATGGGCTGTTCGCCGAAGCGCTTGAGCAACGCGAGCGTCATATCGCGCTTCACCGTGAGATGTTCACCGATGCGGCTGACCTACGGCTTCGGACGCTGCAAGTTGCCCATGACAATGCCTCGGCTCGCCAACTTGCCGAGATCACACGTCTCCAAACGTCAGGTCTGATTGCGGGTTACGCAGCCGAGCATGCTGATGTTGATGCGTACCACTTTGAGGCCTTCGAGCGGCTTGCTGCCCTGGCCGAATTTCGAGGTGGCAACACGACCAAACATACGAGTGCCGTAGGGGATCTGTCGGCGGAGATCGCTCACGCGATCGGCCAAATGCCTGAGTGGTGTGAGCGAATTCGGATCGCGGCCAGGTTGCACGACATTGGCAAGGTTGCCGTTGCTGATTCGGTCTTGCTGAAGCCTTCGCCGCTCACCATGGACGAGTATGACGAAGTCAAGCAGCACACCGTGTTGGGTCGACGATTGCTGGCGGGTGTATCCACACCGCTGTTCGCGCTCGCCGCCGAGGCGGCTTGGTCACATCACGAGTGGTGGGATGGCTCCGGGTACCCGAACGGTCTGAGCGGCTTGGCGATCCCGCTGTCTGGCCGCATCGTTGGAATCGCTGACGTGTTCGACTCGCTAGCGACACGCCGCATCTACAAACGAGAATGGAACATCGCCGAGGCGATACGTTTTGTTGTCTCAGGCGCGGGAACGCAGTTCCAGCCCGACCTCGTAGAAGCGTTTGTGAAGGTCATGATCGCTCGTCATCCCGAGCTCGAAGCCGAACTTTCCTAATCGACTCTTCCGGCTTCTGGCCGACCTTGGCTTGCTGAACAGACCCGAACATCAACGCCTGACCGCACTGGCCGTTGTCCTAGCGGATAGAAACATGGGTCATGACCACATCTGAAATCATGCCAGGCGCCGAACCAATGTCGCACGACGGTTCCGGCACCACGGGCGTGCTGGTCCTTCACGGCTTCACCGGCAACCCCTCTTCGATGCGCGGAGTCGCTGAAGCGCTGGCCGAATTGGGATACCACGTCGAGATGCCGCTGCTGCCCGGGCACGGAACGACGATCGAAGAGATGATCGAAACTGGGTGGGCCGATTGGACTGGCGCGGTTGCCGCGGCGCACTCGGTACTGGCCGCTCGGGCCGACACGGTGTTGGTCGCCGGTCTCAGTATGGGTGGATCGCTCACTCTGTGGTCGGCGCTGAACCTGCCCGGTATTGCCGGCATCGTCTGCGTGAATCCGGCAACAATTCCGCAGCCACCCGAAGTAGTCGAGATGCTTGAAGAGATGCTCGTCGACGGCACCGCCGTGGTGCCGGGTATTGGCAGCGACATTGCCGACCCCGAGGTGGTTGAAACTGCCTACGACGGAACACCCGTGGGTCCGCTGTTGTCGTTTATTAAGGACGGGCTCGCGGCGATCACTGACCGTTTCGGCGAGTTGAAGATGCCGCTGCTGCTGTTCACGTCACGCCAGGACCATGTGGTTGAGCCGGCCAATAGCGAGTTTCTCGCGTCCGCCTATGGTGGTGACTTGGACCATGTTTGGCTAGAACGCAGTTTCCATGTCGCCACTCAAGATTTTGATCGCGACGAGATCTTCAAACGCACCGGAGAGTTCGTGGCGCAGGTCGCGGGAAGTTGATCAGCGCAGCAATGATCGCCAGCATTCCCAGCCCGTCGTTCAACTCGATCGACATCGGGCCGCTCAGCATCAACATGTACGGGCTGCTGATCGCACTTGGCGTAGTAGCGGCGGTTTGGCTCTTTGGTCGCCGGCTTGAAGAACGCGGAATTGGCACCGTCGACGACGCCAGCACCATCGGTGTCTGGGCAGTACTCGCAGGCGTTGTCGGTGCTCGTCTCTATCACGTCGCGACCGACTGGGACCGCTTCACCGACGACCTTGGGAAGATTCCCGCGATCTGGGAAGGCGGCCTCGGGATACCCGGAGGGCTGCTCGTCGGAATCCCGGTGGGTCTCTATCTGGCGAAGCGAAAAGGCATCCCATTGGCGGCCGCTGCAACGTGCGCGGCCCCCGCGATCCCGCTCGCCCAAGCCATTGGGCGGTGGGGCAACTACTTCAATCAAGAGCTGTATGGTCGCCCGACCGACCTGCCGTGGGGGCTCGAAATCGATGCCGATCACCTCGAGGCCGGCTATGCCGTCGGCACCACCTTCCAACCCACGTTCCTCTACGAATCACTGTGGAGCCTCGGCCTCGTCTTCTTGCTGCTATGGATCGATCGCCGTTTCAGGCCTGCGCCTGGGCAGCTGATGGTGATGTACGTCATCGGCTATGGGATGGGGAGATTCTGGGTCGAAGGACTGCGTATTGATCGGGCAGATGAGCTCGGTGGGCTGCGCTGGAATCAGTGGGTCGCGCTTGCTGCGGTCGTTGGCGGAGTGATCGTGTTGGCGTTCATGCGCAGGTATCCGATTGCTGAACCGGTCCTCGACGTCGAGCCCGTGGAACTGGACCTTTCTGACGTACGGCCCGACGAGCACCTAGGTGTCGAAGGTGATGACGACGATGCTGATGCTGATGAAGACGATGCTGGGACCGAACCCGACAGCGATCGGTCCTTCACCGATTCAGATTGATTAGTTAACGGTTGGCGTCCCCGGGCAGTCGCGCAACGAATTAGCGTTGCCGCGATGGGGGAAGAGCCAGGGTTAAGTCCGAGCCGCTGGTGGGCGCTGTTTGGTGTTGTCCCTTTCATACCGTTCTTCGCCGCTGGTGCGGTACTCCCCGGTGATGACCAAACCCGTCTCTACTTCGCCGGGACTCCGGCGCGCTGGCTTGGTGTGGTCAATGCGATCGACGCCGGTGATGCGACTATCCGAACCGCGCTGTTGCTTGATCTTGCATTCGCAGTCTCGATCGCTGTTGTAGGGTTTGCGTTGTTGCGAACCGGTTGGCGCTATTGGGCGCCCGACCGGCGACGGCTATTTGGACCATGGCGGTTCCTGCCCTGGGCGGCACTGGCGGCGGGGGTACTTGATGTCATCGAAACCGTTGGGCAGTTGATCTGGTTCCAATCGGCATCTCCACCGACCATCGCAACTCACGCGATTTCGGCGATCGCATGGTGGAAGTTTGTGGCCTACGCGGCGGCATTGGTGGGGATGTTCGGCCTCGTGCTCGGGCCTCTGTGCGCCCCAGCGATTCGGCCGATATTGCGGTGGGTGTTTGCACCAGTCGACCGTCGATTGCGACACGGCGCGCCGCCCGACTCGGCGCATCCAGTTGCGGATAATCGCGACTCGCTCGGTATCTGCGCTTCGGGTGGAGGCATCCGTTCGGCGAGTGTGATGCTCGGAGCGTTTCGTGGGCTATCTGATGACGGCACCTTCGCTCGCGCGCGGTGGCTGCACGCGGTTTCGGGCGGTGGCTATACCGCTGGCGGATGGAGGGTTTCGAGCCTCGCTCGCGAAGACACCGAGCTGTTTGACAACGACCACGCTTGGTTCCAGTCGGTTCGTCACCGTCGTCGATTTCTCGACAACGGTTGGGGATCGTTGGTCGGCGGTGTTCTTGGTGCCGCAGCGCGAACCATTTTCGTCTTTGGTGGAGTTCTTGCCTCGGCTGTGCTCGTTGGTTGGCTCGCCGGTTGGCTGACCAGGTCATGGGCAGTCCAGCCGACGTTTTCCAATCTGGAAGGTGGCGGCGCCACCACTTGGAGCGAACTGACAGATTGGCGCCTGTTGCTTCCCGGCCTGTTGCCGTTAGCGGCTGCGGTCGCTCTGGCGATCGTCGCTCGCTTGCGAGCCGACGAGAAGTTCCGCAGCGATCTCGATCGCTTCACGATCGTCCTGGCAGTCGTCGGCGTTGTTCTGCTGACGGTGCTTGTTGCGGTACCGATTGGTATTCGATACGGGCGTCCCGCCCTGCAAGCACTAGTTGGAACATCTGCAGAGGCCAATGCCGGATGGTTGGCGTTGCTATCGGCGGTTGGTGTCGTCGCCGCGATCCGTCAACTCTTGACTTCGGAACTCAAGAAGCGCTGGAGTCGGCTCGGGGGTGTCGCCTTGGCACTGGGCCTATTGCTGCTCGCTGGCAAGGTCGCCGATGACCAGGCGAACCTCGATCGTTTCTTTCATCCTGCGTGGATTCCGCTCGTTGCAGCGCTGTGGATGCTCTTGCTCGAACTGCCTCCATCGCACCGATTGACCCTCAACGGGGTGTACCGCAAACGTCTTGCTGAGACGTTCTGTTTGGGTCCGGGCGACCAGGTGCCAGTACCGGCGCTGGAGTATGACGAGGAGCCAGCATGGGCGGCCTACCTGCATGCCGATGGCCCTGAGCTGGTGTTATGCGGAACGTCGCACTCAACGGCCCGTCAGCTTGGTGGTGTGCGCGGTCACGGATTCACGTTCCGGCCCGGTGGCGTGACGTTGCACGACGGGGCGTCGGCCCGCTGGATTGACTACCCGTCTGGCTCGTGGTGGGACGGGTATCCCCGCGGATGGATCGTGTCACGTTCGATGGCCCTGACAGGGGCGGCCTTCGCTTCGGCCATGGGTCGTCAATCATTCGGCAGTACCAATTCACTGTTGGCTGCGGTCAACCTTCGTCTTGGGATGTGGGTTCCGAATCCGCGCTTCGCTGAATGGTTTGTTGATCGTGATACGTCGCCTCGAGTTCACCTTGGCTACTTCGTGAAGGAGTTGCTGAGTCGGTACCACCCCGACCGGGACGCGTTCGTATACGTCGCAGATGGTGGCCATCGCGACAATCTGGGTCTGGTCGAGCAACTACGTGAGCAACCGGCAAGAAGCATCGTCCTCGATGCCAGCGGCGACCGACCCGGAACGTTCAAGACGCTCAAGGAGGCCATCGAGCTTGCCGGGACCGAATTGGGGGTCGAAGTCGATGTCGACTTTTCTCGAATCGAACCTCGCGTCGACGACGAGCCGCTCGACTGTGTCACCACTGGCACCATCACGTACGCGGATGGGAGCAAAGGCCAACTGGTCTACGCCAAAGCCCAGATCAGCGACGAGGCGCCTGTCGACCTCCGCCAGTTCGCTGCCGCGAATCCTCCCTTCCCCGACTACTCAACAGGCGACCTGTTCCTCAACAAAGACGAATTCGACGCGCTAGTCGCCCTAGGCAATCACCTCGCTACCCGCCTAGCCACCCTCCCCTAATCCTGTCTCTTATACACATCTGACGCTGCCGACGACT